>NZ_LWGE01001388.1:23-2398 GCF_001635315.1 Oleiphilus sp. HI0123 | reverse complement strand
TGATAAACGCAAATGCCACAGCAGATCATGACTGTATATTACATGAGTTTTCTCATCTCGGCGTAGGCGTTCAGCTTGCTGGAGGTGTTGAAGTAGGTGCAATGGCTTGGTTGCAAGCGGGAAGTTGCTGTGGATACTTTGTAAAAGCTGAAAAAGGAAAAACCTACCCGCCAGGTTCAGTGCTTGCTTCGTAATTTTGAAAGTGGTTTGAATACAATCTATGAATGATCAGCCAGTTTCTCGAGGCATACTAAACAAAAGGGGTCGGAGAAAAACAAAAGGGGTCGGTGACACATAATAATCATTCGTATTACTTGCCCTACACCTAATAGATCGTGTGTAGTTGCCTCCAACTTGTATGCAGCTGCTTTGACTTTCTGCTCTAGTTGGGCTGAATGAGTAATCAGCAGACGTATTGTGTTGGTGTTATTCCTTTGTTCCTTTGTTCCTGAAGTTTTTTAGCGCCTTCTATTAGCTCTCTTGTTTCTTTATGGGAGCGGTCACAAAACTGTTCAAAGTCAGTAAGCAGCTTAGTTTTCGGCCAAACACCGGAGTCAGGTGTCAGTTGTCCAACTTTCAGCTGGTAGTCTGCAAGTATTTTTATGTACTGCTGTCTTTCGTCCTGCGAAATAACGATGGGGGGAAGGCCTGACTTTAGCAGAGGAATGTTTGCAATTAATCGCGCAAGGCGTCCGTTTCCGTCCCAGAAGGGGTGGATATGTACAAAGCCCATGTGAATCTTCGCGTAGGCTTTGATTCCGTCCTTAAGGTTGAGAGTTTGCTTGCATAATGAGTTGAGCTCTTCGATAAAAAGAGCCATTAACTTTTCTGTATGTAAGGGGTGGGCATATTCGATAAATACTTGTTGGTTTTTCTTATTAACTGCATAGGTACCGTTCATTTCAACTTTCCAGGCTCCATTCGGTTTATAAATGTCGGTGACGCGGTCTGTTTGAATAGCTAAATGAAGTTGGAAGCAGCTTTCTGCTGTAAAGGCTTGGTTAAGGTTTTGGTAAATCAATTCGATAGCACTAGCGTGGCCATATATTTCCTGGTGCTCTTTGAGTGGTTTACCTGAAATGGTTAACCCCTCGTCCAATATAAACTTTGTATCACCTAAGCTTAAAGTATTGCCTTCTAGTGCCGTTGAGGTATGAGTCCAGAGGTTTCTAATCTGCTTGAGTGTAGATAGCTGAATATCTGTATCTAGTCCCTGCAAAAACTGCAGCATATTGGGCGTCGTTTGGTGTGCAGCAAGACTATATCGTGTACCTTTACGACTGCCAGTTTTAATAAGCAGGCCTTGCTCACTTAATTCATTAAGCCAACGGCGTATCGTTCGATCTGAAGGAGGGCTAAGCTTGAGTGTTGGTTCATTTATCAATTCAAGAATATCAGACAGCGCGAAAGATTCAGGGGCTTGCTTAAGCAGCTGGAGGAGCATTGACGGGTCTAGTTTCTCGGTCATAACTGAGCCTGTATTCTAATATATAGGACACAACTCTATTTAATATGTCCGATAAAGTAAAGCAAAAGAGAAAAGCAAAAGGGGTCGGTGACACATAATAATCATTCGCATTACTCAGCTTGAAAAGGTCTTAGCTTAGATCGATAATGACGTGTAACTATCAAGGAAGATAGAGGAAGCTGAAATGCCAAGGAAGCCAAGAATGTATATGGCCGGAGTGCCGTGCCATGTAATCCAACGGGGAAACAATCGGGAAGCGTGTTTCTTTTCAGATCAAGATAATCAGTTTTATCTGGAATGCTTGCAAGAAGCGTGTGAACGCTATGATGTAAGTTGTCATGCTTATGTCTTGATGACGAATCACACTCATCTTTTGTTGACACCTTCATGCACTGACGGTGTCTCTAAAGTGATGCAGTCACTTGGGCGGCGCTACGTGCAATACATCAATAAGACATATCGGCGATGCGGTACATTGTGGGAGAGTCGTCATAAAGCAAGCTTGATCGATGCTGAAGGGTATTTGCTCAAGTGTTATCGGTATATAGAGCTAAACCCGGTTATGGCTAATATGGTCGAGCATCCGGCTGATTACCGATGGTCTAGCTATCGGTGTAATGCATATGGTGAAAGAAGTCCGTTAATTAGTGCGCATGAGGTATATGCTCAATTGGCACATGATACGCAGAGCCGCCTTGTTCGCTATCGAGAATTGTTTAACGTTGCGTTGTCGAAGGGCGTCATACATGAGATTCGTACTTCAGCCAGTTTCTCGATGCCTTTGGGGGATGATCGTTTTAAAGCACAAATCGAAGAAAATCTTAAGAGATCAATTGGCTATTCAAAGATAGGGCGACCTCTCAAGTGCGAATGATTACTAATTGTCACCGACCCCTTTTATACNTNT
>NZ_LWGE01001387.1:0-2890 GCF_001635315.1 Oleiphilus sp. HI0123 | reverse complement strand
TTGGCAGAGACGACCAAGCGTCACATGCCCTTGCATTGTTGCGAATAGAGTCTCAGTGGCGTGATGAGGTTAAAGCGTGCTTATCAACAGAGTTGGATAGCGCATTTAGTCTTGTTAGTTTGGATCGAAATGAAGTGGCGATATTGATGCCTTCAACCTCACAACCGGATGCGGCCGGGAACCTGAAGCACTATTGTCGGTCTATCGGTGAAATAACACAGAAGGGCATTATGCCTTTAGGTGGTTTGCATGTTTTCACTTCCGTAGCGCGAGATCCTTTAACACTTATTCAGCACGCTAGAGATGATTTGGCCAGACGAATGTGCAATGAACCCTAAGGCAAATTGCGCACTGATCTATGAGATCTGTACGTAATCCTATACCTAAAAAAATTCATGACTGCGTTATCGTTGTTTCTCCATAAAACAATCAAAAAGCTGGAGAAGCAAAATGATTAGATTAAAACAAAAAAAATTGATAGACCTGCCAGTGAAGATGGCTAAGGCTGTCAAATTTGCAGCTGCCTGTATAGTTTCTGTGAGTGTTGTCGGTTGTACAGGTAACCCTTACGAAGAAGTGGCAGATCGCAATGACGTTATTACTCTGGGCGACTCGATCTTTGATCTTAATGGTGTCATTCAAGAGACGCTCGAATCCTATGCCGGTGAGACCTTTCGAGATTACACGCAAAGCGGAGCAGAGTTGTCTGGTGGTGCCTTGGCTAAAGCCGTCGATCAACAATATGAGGATGCTAAGTCTACAGACGCAAATATCGATACCATTGTTATGGATGGCGGCGGTAACGACATTCTTATCCCCGCAATGCTATTCGACCCTTATGGGTGTCGTACTCACTGGTGGCGTTGGAATATTTCAAGAAGCTGCCGTGGCTTGATTGAGGATCAGTATATTAATGCAGTAAACCTGCTCAATCAGATGGAAAGTGATGATGTTCAGAACGTGATATGGCTAGGGTATTACGAGTTACCTCGTGGCAATAAAAACCTCACAAAAGCCTTAAATTACGGTGATGACTTGCTTGGTTATGCTTGCGATGTAGCGACGAATGCAAGCTGCTCATTTGTCGATACGCGTGGCACTGTTCCAGCATCTCAAGTTGAAAGCGATAATATTCACCCAACCCCAGAAGGATCTATTAACTTGGCAAATCAGATTTGGCCTGTGCTTCAGCCTGTATTGTAATTCGGGTAAATACATTCACTCGACTTAATTAGATTTACATAGTTAGTGGGGCCAGGGAAGGCCCTTTTTTTGTCAATGAAATCACAAATCTATTCTCTTTTTAGCTCGTGTATTATCGAGGGTGCAAAATATGAACAATATTCACTATTTGGTACGTTTTGCGCCTCACTAAACTTAAATTAATCATTATAGGATCATGTCTCCATATCAAAAATAACAACTGGAGAAAGCATGAAAACGATGAATCTAAGAAAACTGTATCACAAAGGCGGCTCTATGATTAAGCTGGTGGGGACACTAGCGATTGCCGGTTCCTTGGTTGCTTGTACGGGAAACCCTTATGAAGAAAACGCTCAGCGTATGGACGTGGTAACGCTAGGTGATTCGATATTCGATTTGAATGGTGTAATTGAGGAGGACCTTCAAGCGAATGCCGGTACCACTTTCCGAAACTATACGCAAAGTGGCGCTGAGTTATCGGGTGGTTCATTAGCAACACCTGTAGACAAACAGTACCAAGATGCGAAAGCAACGGATGCGAATATTTCTACGATTGTCATGGATGGCGGCGGTAATGATATCTTGATACCGGCAACTCTATTCGACCCTTATGGTTGCCGTACTAAGTGGTATCGCTGGAACATTTCTAGCAGCTGCCGTGGCTTAGTTGAAGATCAGTATGTTAACGCGGTTAACTTGCTAAACCAAATGGATGCAGATGGCGTCGATAATGTTGTATGGCTCGGCTATTACGAGCTACCTAGAGGTAATGCGAATCTAACTCAAGCATTGAATTATGGAGATGACTTGCTGGGTTATGCTTGTGACGTGTCGAGTAATGCGAATTGTCATTTTGTAGATCCGCGTGGAACGGTACCTGCTTCTCAGGTGGAAAGTGATGATATTCATCCGACCGTGGAAGGATCTCATAACCTTTCAGCACAGATCTGGCCAGTACTTCAGCCTTTGCTATAAAACTAGAGTAGTTAGTTTTGGAGCGGCAGGGATCGCCGCTTTCTCGAAATGTCTAAAGATAATAATAATTCAGAGAGTAGATATGAGTGAGCACAATAAAGACGTAAATTTGAAACCCTATTTGTTGGGTGGCATCGCTGTTATCAGTATCGCACTAAGCGTTTTCCTTATTCAGTTATTTGCCAGTCAAAAGCCACTTAATTCGCACTATGAGCCTGTTTCTCTTGGCCCTTCATTACCTTTATCTTCCTCGACTGAGGATTACCTTGATGTGCCTACTCCTCAGATTCCAGAGTATTTGAAAGCGGAGCCTAGTGAGATTGAGCAGCTGATTGAAGCCTTAGTAAGCTTATTGGTTCAAGAACACTCAAGTGAGAAACACTTACCGTCTTTTCACGCAAGCTTGAAAGAAATGCGTAACGACTTAATACAGTCCTACCCAGATACAGGTGCGGAAATATTTGAGCGAATTATTCGAACGGCTTTCCCCGAGTTAGTAGATGATATTCTTGCTTTATTAGCAATGCTTGATATCTATGACGAGTGGCTCTTGACTAATATATTAGATCTGAATGAAATGCCTGCGTTGCAGCAGCAAGGCATGTTTTGGCAAAAGCGCTATGAAATTTTTGGTGAGGAGTTAGCAGAAGCTATTTGGGAGAAAGAACGAAGTGCTGAAGAAGATAAACGAGAGTCAATGCTCTCTACCGTT
>NZ_LWGE01001386.1:0-6336 GCF_001635315.1 Oleiphilus sp. HI0123 | reverse complement strand
ACCTTACACTAAGGCGCGGAATCATTGGCGAACAAGCCTGGTTAAGCTGGGCAGAGGAAGCCTTAGAGTCGATCAAAAAATAATCAAAGCTTTTTTTCTCAAATCTGCGTATAATTGCCGCCCTTTTATTCTGTCCTCGCGTCAGAACCATTTTATCGATAGGCATTCCTAACTATGACAGACTCCACGCCTCAATTTGAGCAACTTGGTCTCCCCGAAAATATCTTAAAAGCCGTAAAGGAACTTGGATACGAAACCCCTTCTCCAATCCAAGCTCAAGCAATACCCACACTTCTTAGCGGCAAAGACATTTTGGGTCAAGCTCAAACCGGCACCGGAAAGACTGCAGCATTTGCCCTCCCTTTACTTGCAAATATCGACGCAAACAAGTCTGAAACGCAAGTATTGGTGTTAGCCCCTACACGCGAGCTAGCGATTCAGGTTGCTGAAGCATGTCAAAGTTATGCGAAACACATGAAGAACTTCCATGTTCTTCCTATTTACGGCGGCCAAAGCTATAGCAACCAGTTACGCCAGCTCAAGCGCGGCGCACAAGTGGTGGTTGGCACTCCGGGACGCGTCATGGATCACATGCGACGCGGGACGCTGAAACTCAACACCCTAAAAACCTTAGTACTTGA
This sequence comes from Oleiphilus sp. HI0123, assembly GCF_001635315.1. Taxonomy (NCBI): domain Bacteria; kingdom Pseudomonadati; phylum Pseudomonadota; class Gammaproteobacteria; order Oceanospirillales; family Oleiphilaceae; genus Oleiphilus; species Oleiphilus sp. HI0123. The sequence goes on along the minus strand of NZ_LWGE01001386.1, from coordinate 5,695 downwards.
TGAAGCAGATGAAATGCTACGCATGGGCTTTATTGATGATGTTGAATGGGTATTGGAACACACACCCGAGGATCGGCAAATCGCCCTATTCTCTGCGACCATGCCTCGCGAGATTAAGAAAGTAGCCCAGAACCACCTCACAGACCCAGAGATCATTAAAATCGCTGATAAAACAGCGACGGCAAAAACCATCAACCAGCGTTATATGATGACCTCCGGCATCGATAAGCTAGAAGCTTTGACTCGCGTTTTGGAGATGGAAACCTACGATGGTGTCATTATTTTCGTACGTACTAAAATTGCCACCGAAGAGCTTGCGTCAAAACTTAACGCTCGCGGTTATTCGGCGGCGGCTCTAAACGGCGATATAGCACAAGCGGCCCGAGAGAAAACAGTAGACCGCCTAAAGAAAGGTGGCATCGATATCCTTATCGGAACTGACGTTGTCGCGCGAGGTCTGGATGTCGAACGCATCAGTCACGTCATCAACTATGACGTTCCTTACGATACTGAAGCCTACGTTCACCGAATTGGCCGAACAGGCCGCGCCGGTCGTTCAGGTGATGCAATACTTTTCATCACACCACGTGAAAAGCGCATGCTTCGCTCTATTGAGAAGGCAACGAGCCAAGCTATTACACGAATGGATGTGCCGACAGCGAATGTCATTAATCAGATTCGCGTAGACCAGTTCAAGAAAAACATCCTGGAGCTACTTGAGTCTAACGACACCAGCTTTTTCCAAGAGATCATCGAAACGCTCATTGAAGAAAGTCATGCAGACCCGATCAAAATTGCTGCTGCACTCGCTCATATCAATAATGGTAATCGTCCCTTCTTGCTTGATCCGAATAGCGATAGAAAGATCAACAAACCCGAGCGAGAAAGGGAACCAAGGGAACCAAGAGAAAGAGATAGCCGAGGCGGTATGGATAAGTTGAAAGCCGCTCCTCGCCCACTAAGGGATCATCCAGATGTTAAACTGGTTCGCTACCGCTTGGACGTAGGCTATAAAGATAATGTCAAACCTGGCAATATCGTCGGCGCTATCGCAAACACTGCTGATTTAGATAGCGAATACATCGGACAAATTGAGATATACAACAACTTCAGTACGGTAGACTTACCTGACGGCATGCCTAAGTCGGTTTTATCTTTACTTAAAGCAGCTCGTGTCGCGAACAAGCCAATCAATCTGCGTAACTTCTCTATGAATGAAGTTGACGAAGGCTCTTTAAGGCCTAGCCCTAATAAGCGAAACACTAAGCCTCGCTCAAATCGACGTAGCGGAAGCAAGCCAGACCGTAAAGGAAAGGCTAATCGAAGCCGTGATAGAGATAGAAGCTAAGTAAATTGCAGACACAAAAAAACCGGACTTAGAGAAATCTAGTCCGGTTTTTTTGTGTCTAACAGCAGTTCTAGTTATTGCTAATTAATAACTTACTTACTGTTTTCAAGAATATAGTTAACTGTCGCAGCAATCTCGTCATCAGAGCAAGACATACATGTACCTTTAGGAGGCATCGCGTTTACACCAGAAATAGCATTAGCGATCAAAGCATCCACACCTTTTGCAGAACGATCAGCCCAAGTCGCTGCATCACCAAATTTCGGAGCGCCCATCGCACCAGTACCGTGACATGCTGCACATGAAGTGTCATAGATTTCTTTTGCGCTTTTAGGCCCTGACGCTACGGCTGCAGCAGCTGTACCACAGTCATCACCTTCAACACATACTTTACCGACCGGCTTCAATCGATCACGAATAGAGTCTTCATCCATTGCTGCATTAACAGAGAACACGACTGCCATAGTCATTACAGTTGATAGCAACACTTTGATTAGCTTATTCACTTAACACCTCATCTCTCATTTAATATTTATAGTGCACCTACTCTCATTTGATATTTATAGTACACCTATAATGTTGGCAGCATTATAGGGCATATTACAAACAACACAACCGTAGATATCTTCGAAAAAGCCCGGAAAAGTCGTTCTAAGGCAGCCAAATAAACCTATCTCACACCTTATTCCTAGATTAGGTCATATTTGTTAATTTTTTCTGCATTGTTCTTTGTTCAAAGCCCAATCCTTGACTACACTTGAACTTGAGTTTGAAAATATTCGCAAGAGCTGGTTTCTGTCCCAAGTTATAAAAAGGATGAAGAGCCCTTCAAATAGGTAATTCAAACAGCAATATGAGCCTCTCAGGTAACCCCTATAAAGTTATTACAGAGTACTCATTGAATAGTAAATTAAAATGGAAAAGGTTAGATAATGTCAGAAACACTTTCAGGAACCGTTAAATGGTTCAATGAATCAAAAGGCTTTGGTTTTATTCAGCGTGAGAATGGACCAGACTTGTTTGTTCACTTCAGCAATATTCAAGGCGACGGTTTTAAAACTTTGGCAGAAGGCCAAGCAGTTACATTTACAGAAGGCTCTGGCCAGAAGGGCCCTCAGGCTGAAAATGTAAACCCTGCATAGTAAGAATTCCTCATTCAACCCCGTTCCGGGGTTGAATTTTTCCTCTCTCACAAGCCTCACACTCAGTCAGCTAAACTCCTCAAATAAGCGACCTCTAGCGAAACCAACGTTTACCATTTCGAAAAGCTCTATTCAATTCAAACAGTCCACGATTGAAGTGCACTCGACACTTTTGTAACAGCGTATACTCTATGATTCGACGCTGATATAGGTGCAGGCTGACATGCCCCCAAACTACCCACCAGCGAACCGGATTCATTCCTTTACCTGACTTACCCGTGTCTTTATTCAAAAGCATTACATTCAATTGAACATCTGGCTTTTTAGGGTGATCGAGCACTAGACCAGTACCTTTAAAGCCCATTTTCTTGTATCGATAGACCCAATCATCGAGACTCGAAACCATTACGTACTTCTTACCCGCCGACAAGCCTTCACGGTACATATTTTCAAACACACCATGCAGAACGTCGGTGTCCTGATAGTACTTTTCAATACATATCGCGGTAATTTCCATAAGCTCTTCATATTGAGGCAGCTTTGCAAAAAGGCTCTTTGGTAATAACTGGTCAAGCTCAAATGGCTTCTCACCTCGCTCACCAAATACCAGCAAAGCACTACCGATTACGCGCTCATTATGAAAAGCAATCAATATCCGACCATAAGCATCCTGCTGCATAGCAAAGCGTGCAATAGGGTCATCTTTGTTACACATCCCCATACTCGCGTATGACTTGCGACGCAATTTCAAGACGGCTTCGTACTCCGCCTGAGTTTCAACAAAACGATACTGAACCAGCTCTTGAATATGCTGGGCATTCATACCCGCTCGACTAATGTCTCGCGGCGTCTTCTGTGCAAAATGGAAGCAATGCTGAGCCAGCTCGTCTTCTGCCAAATACGAAAGTGAGGGCGTTTCAATAAAGCATCTAATTTTATTCTGATCCGTTAACGAAACGTTGGACACCTTACCGACGACATTCTGAAGCTCTTGAATCGAACCCAAGCTATACTTCAGCTCCATACCTTCAAACAAGGTAAACTCTGTGTGAATCCCGCTTGCATAGAAGCCATTGCGAGACAAACTCTCCACCTCAAAATAGGCGTTTTGTTTGTAGACAAAAGGGTGAACCATTTGTCCTTTTAGGCTTTGTTCGGCACTTAAGTGGATAGGATGGAAACGGTCGTGCTTACTGCTCTGTTCGTGCTCAATGACCGCCGCAATTTTTACCTGCCCCTGCCTGATGGGCTGCCGGTCTATAATAAGCCCTTTAATCAGGTACTCGTGGTGTATCAAGGGGCTTACTAATACTTCTATTTTCCCTCCCACTTTCAGAACATCAGCATGCTCTTTTGAAACCGAGATAGCAAAGCCCAAACTTGAGAAGTCTGTGAGGGAAACCGAGAGGCTTTTATGCTCCAGACGAATCATCGCCTGGAAACCGTGCTTCCCGCTTAAAGATTGCCGAGCGATACGTCTATCTTCTCGGCTTATGAACTGGGTCTTAAATTCCATTATGGAAGTTACTCTAATTAATTGACAGCCTACAGCTATTTATTGAATTTATTATTTAATGACTGCCCGCATTCTGTACAATTTTTCCTACAATAACAACTCTCGCAAGTCACCTAGCACCTGTGACAATAAAGTTGTGAAACGCGCAGCATCGGCTCCGTTAACTGCTCGATGATCATAAGATAAAGACAGTGGCAACATTAAGCGTGGTTTGAAGGCTTCACCGCCATCCCAAACCGGTTTCATTTGCGCTTTCGATACCCCTAAGATCGCCACTTCCGGTGTATTTACAATTGGTGTAAAGGCGGTACCGCCCACACCACCTAAACTAGAAATAGTAAAACATGCCCCCTGCATATCCGCTGGCGACAACTTTCTGTCTTTCGCTTTGGCTGCCAAAGACTGGCATTCCTGGGCAATATCCCAAAGGCTTTTTTGGTCGACATTGCGAATAACCGGAACAACCAAGCCAGCAGGCGTATCTACTGCCAAGCCGATGTGTATATATTTCTTACGTACAATTTTCTCGTTTTTTATATCGAGTGAAACATTGAACTGCGGTAGCTGCTGCAAAGCATAAGCGCACGCTTTTATAATGAAGGCTACCGGTGTCAGCTTTACGCCGCGACTCTCAGCCTGTGCTTTGTGGCCTTTTCGAAAAGCCTCAAGGTCTGTAATGTCCGCCTCATCAAACTGCGTAACATGCGGAACCGTTAGCCAACTGGCCTGCATATTCTTAGCAGTAAGGCGCTGAAGTTTATCCATCTGCTGGATTTCAACTTCTCCAAATATTGAGAAGTCAGGCAAAGCAATTTCAGGAAGACCTAGCCCCCCTTGGTTACCACTTTGCGCAGCCTGGACCTGAGACTTTATATATTTCCTTAAGTCCTCTTTCAGAATTCTACTTCGAGGCCCGGAACCCTTTACTCGAGACAACTCAACTCCATGCTCTCTCGCAAATTTACGAACTGCAGGACCTGCATGAACCTTGCTTCCTGAAATCTGAGGCAGCACCGCAGGCGCATCATCCTCACTTACGATTGTCTCTTCCCGGGCATCAGTGTCATGCTCAGGTTTGGGCTTATTTTCATTGCTAGGCTTGCTGATTTCTTCGTTAGCATTCGCTGCTGATGAACCACCTTCAACCTTGAGCTCTGCAATAATATCACCTTTGGAAACCTTGTCTCCAACTTTGATATTAAGCGTTTGCAAAATACCCGACTCAGAGCAAGGTATCTCCATGGTTGCTTTATCAGACTCCAGCACAATCATCGCCTGATCACACTCTAAGGCATCACCTACTTCAACCAAGACCTCAATGACTTCAACCGATTCACTTCCGCCTAAATCCGGTACAGCTACCTGAACAAGCTCACTTTGCGGTGTTTCGCCCGGACTCTTCTCTTCCGAAGCTGATTCCTCAAGCTGAGCGTTCCCCTCAGAGGGTTCCATCACCAGTACCAAGGAACCTTCACTGACTTTGTCTCCTACTGTCAAAGAAACTGATTCAACCTTCCCCGCACATGGACTGGGTACCTCAACGGTCGCCTTATCCGATTCCAATACAATAAGTGAGCTGTCGACCTCAATTTCATCACCAGGAGATACACAGACCTCTACAACCTCTACTTCGCCCTCAACTCCGACATTGGGGACTTTGACTTCTATCGAATTCATCATCGTCTCCTG
>NZ_LWGE01001385.1:0-1664 GCF_001635315.1 Oleiphilus sp. HI0123 | reverse complement strand
AAAAGTCACTGGTACCCTTGACGATCTGCGAATAGGCATCACCCTTATCGAAATTAAGGTTACCGTCATCAGTATTGATAGAGAAACCTGACCCGTCATTACCTGTTCCGATCAGACGGTCGTCTCTACCTTCTACTCTCCAACTCGAGCCAGCACTAATATTAGTATCAAAACTTGCTTCTATATCGCCCATATAAAATTGAAAGGCGCTAGCAGGTGCTGACAATGTGGCCGCGACTGCCGCTGCTAAAGGCAGCTTTGCAAACTTATGCAACCGCTGTGTTTTTTTCGTCATCGAACGCTACTCCGTTACTTTGAGATTATTAATCTTTAGGCTCAGTTCAAGTGATTTTTCTTGTTTGGTGAAACCAATAAAGCCTAAGATCAAATCGATGTTGTACTACATGACAAGCTAAGCCCCAACAGAACCTTGTTAGCCATGTTGTTTTTCTAGATCCGCCGCTCTGAATAATTTCGGAGAGCTGCAAATACACTTAAAACAAAGCATAGACGCAAATTCTTCATTCCACCAACTTATAGGGAATTTTTTTTTCGACACCGATTCCAAGTAATTGGCAAAACAATCAGCGCGTATAAAAACAAGAGATATAACTGACTAAAACTTAGCTAAAATGACTAGTTTTAAATCTGAGAGAGTAAACAAAAAATACGGCGGCGAGCGCAACAAGACCACTAATAATAAAGGTCCAGTAATAGCCATATTCAGATACGACTACGCCACTAAAATAAGCACCTGCCGCACCGCCCGCACCGAAACCCAAACTACTATAAAGTGCCTGCGCCCGCCCCTGGTGCCTGAGTTTGAATCGCTGATGAACAAATTTGATCGCTGTCGCATGCATCGCTCCAAAAGAAAATGCATGAATACATTGTACGATAACAATTACCATCCAGTATTCTGCAAGCAGCCCTGTTACGACCCACCTGAAAGCAGTTAGTATCAAGGAAATAGCCATAATCAAACGTATCGAGTGCATGGCAAACCAGCGATGCATATAAATGAAGAGAAGCACTTCAGCAATAACACCTAAACTCCATAGCGCCCCAACCTGCGCAGTGCTATAACCCAAAGATTCCATGTAGATACTAAAATAAGTGTAGTAAGCGCCGTGAGAAACCTGCAATAAAAAGCAGACGATAAAGAATTGCTGAATATCACGTCGCTTTAAATACACCATAAAGCCATGGCTAGCTTCATCATGGCTTTGCGTTCTTTTCGGTTCCTCAAAATGAACTAAGCTGCTAACAAAAATCAACGCGATCACACAGAGCAAACTTATAGGAAAATATGCAATCCCCCAAATATCAAATACTATACCGAATCCCATAACACTAAAGATAAACCCGACTGAACCCCATAGCCGTATCCGCCCATACAACTCTTTCTTACTACCCAGATTAAAAAGCGTTACGACCTCTATCTGTGGCAAGACCGCATTCCAGAAGAAACTAAACAACACGATGACTAGTGCGTAAGCCTGAAATGTGCTGGCAAAGAAAAAGCCGCTATAACAGACAAGTGTCATTAGCGTCCCAAAACGAACCAGAAAGACATTGTTACTAAAACGATCAGACAATGCGCCCCACAGTAAGGGAGCAAGCACCTTCGTTATCATCAATAAGGAAAGCAGCTGGGAGATTTC
>NZ_LWGE01001384.1:0-2666 GCF_001635315.1 Oleiphilus sp. HI0123 | reverse complement strand
TATGACACGTAATACGGTCATAGCTTTCTACAAGAGGGTGCTTGGCAGAGTAACTCAATTGATCTACGAAAGGTTGCAAGTCCGGAAGCGCTGCGATCATGACATCAATACGCTTTACTTTGAGCTTTTTCAAGTTCTGGGCGTCTTTGTATACTTTGTCTAGTTTTATTTTTTCGCTAAGTCTATGTTTATAATAGTTCTCGTGCACATGTACGGCACCCACATTAAGTCCTTTAAGTTGACTGGAGCTAGTTAAAGGGCTTTGGTCGAGAGGGCTAAACATATAATAAGCGAAGGCACCTAGTGGAAAGCTTGCAATGATATTCTCATTTCCTAGCTTTTCTTGCATCACTTGCGTGAAAGAATAAATGTAGTCTGTATGGCCTTGCTCAAATGATACCAGGGCTCGTTTATAAGGCGTATATGATTGAATGATTTTGAAAGGCATATCTGAAATAGCTTCGTTCAGAATGCCTTGATAGATGCCAGACTGGTCTTCCTCAATTAGGCTAGTGATATGAGGCGCTGCTATCGCTATAGTTTGTGCGTCTGGTGATTTTGCGTGAACTAGACTACTAAAAATGCAAAGCAATAATATAAGATAATATTTGAGTATGCTCGAAATAAGCCTTTATAACGATAGAACTAGTGTCTTATATTAAAGCATAAGAATTACTAGAGTGCTCAGTTAACCTAATGTTGTATTAATCCCTTAAGTACAGATTGGCTCACCGCCAGTTCGCTTTTCCAGTATCCGCTAAACTTCGGTAAATTGTCGTCTATTTCTTCACTTCTGCTGTGATAAAAAATATGCCCTTGAGCTGCTGGTAGTGCGCCAGGGTCTTCAAAACGGTCAATGGGAATAAAGGCCAGTTTTAAAAAAGGCGCAAGCCTCAAAAAGCCAACTAATGGAGATTGGCAGTTTTGGCATATACCTCTAGTTAGAGCAGGAGGACGACGATATTTTGCAAACAATAGTTGATCAGATTTGTTTAGCTCAACATTTTTTGCATTGACTACGACAAATTCTGCATAAGGCTTGTTATAGATCTCTTGGCAAATAGTGCAATGGCATTTAAAGCGAGAAAAAGGTTGGGCTCTGACGGTGATTTTCGATGTGGTGCATGAACAGCTAGCGGACTGATGGAAGCTCTGTGATGTCATAAAATTTAGCCTGTTAGCTTTTGTTATTGTTAAGGGCAACGCTATCTCGGACTATAACCCAATAATAGTGCGTGTTAGTACTTATACGCAAAGCTATGGTGCATGAGCTTACTGATGTTGAGAGTTATTATTATGTCATTTAATTTAAATTGTTAATAAAATCAATTGGATGAAACTAATTTGTTGTCTTGGCACGGCTAATGCTTTAGTAATAACTGTACAAGGAAGTACGTAATGAAACGATTTCAAAGAGCGAGCCTTAGTAATCAATTATATACCGGATTCGACTCCTTGTTTTCTGCTCAGGCCTTGCAACGAAGCAAATACTTTTAAGTTATTACGATGATTAAACGGAGAATACCGAATGAAGAAATCAGCTGGTAACACACTGTTTGAATTAACTGCAAAAGAAGAAGCTGTTTGTTATGAAGCCTTAGAGGCTTACTTTGAGCAAATGTATTTTGCAAACTGATATTAGCTAAAGAAGTATAAATAGGAGTGAAAAGGGGGAATGCGAAAAAGCATTCCCCCTTTTTTATTTCCACCGGGAACCACAATATGTGGTGATCAAATCTTGAATAATCCCCCAGAATGGCGATAATGGCCGCCTCTTGAATATAAATATTAGATGCACAGTAAGAAACTTTCCTTGCTTTGAATAGCGCAGATGCGCAGCGTGATCCTTCCTTCAGCTATGAGCCAGAATTCATCCCGATTTATGCCCGGTAGTTCGCGTTTGGTGCGTTCTCTATCAGAGATGCTGCAAGTCGAGCCACAGACTCATCCAGAAAATTTTAGCGAGCGCTTATCGAAAAAAATAGACTTCTCGGGCTCGGTAAAATTAAGTGATGCGCAAGGCATGATCAGAATGATTGATCGTCGAGTCGACGCCGGTTTACTGTCGAACGATTCGGACGAATTGGCTGGTCAGGAAGCTTTAGAAAAAAGCCAGCAGGCCTTTGTCAGGGTAAGAAAAGCCATTAGCCAATCTATCGAGTCAGGCTTTGACCCAGATAAAAGTGTCGGCAGAATAAAGCTGCCTGAATGGGATGAAGCGTTTATTAGCGCTATGCGAGAAGGGCAAGTCGATGACAAGTTGCTAGCCAAAGCTGCTGAACCCTTCAGTAAGTTTTATCGTGCTCAGCAGTCTGATATGTCGGCTAAAGTGCAGGGCTTGAGAGTTTATATTAGTGAGGTGTTAGAGAAGCATTCACCAGAGCTTGCGAAGTTAGTGGTGCTCGATAAAGCTCTCGACGAAGCGTTAAGCGTCGCTGCTCGTAAACAGTTTTTATGCGTACCGACGCTACTCGCCACTTACTTTCGCGAGAGCTTTGAAAGGCCTGCCGGTAAAAATGCCGACCTGTTTGAAACGTGTGCCTTGGATGAGAATATTAAGGCCTTTCTAGCAGCTTTAAAGCGCTTGCTGATGGCAGAGCTGGAAGCGCGCTTGCAGCTCGTGCTGGGCTTGATAGAAGCATTAAATGAAACGGTGCAATCGGCAA
>NZ_LWGE01001383.1:0-968 GCF_001635315.1 Oleiphilus sp. HI0123 | reverse complement strand
ATCCTTATGAATTACTCTCTATATCGTACTTAAGATAGGTCGGGACTGGTTTGATATTGGTCAATTAAACATCAATGAAGGCAGGTCATATTTTAAACTAATTAATATGTTACTGGCATGAGCTATGGCCGCATAAGCGAGCATGAACCTTCTCATGGATTTATTATTCTGAGTTGATGGTAATGGATCGTTGGCGAGGTCACTAAGAACAGGTATTCATGGAAGACTTAAATTCGAGGTTATCAAGCTTTTCTTGACGTTGGCTAAGTGCCAATTGCAGGCCTCTTAGTCCATTGTCAAAATGGCCTAGTTATCCTGATTAAACGAGGATTAAGATTTATGGCCTTGAGAACAAAGCAGTAGTTACCGGGTTTAGATTATATTTATGCTGCGTTGAATAAGTCTCGTTGTATCCAAAGCCAATAAACCAGACTGAACTTTCTCTATTAATTAGTGTCCTAAAGTATGTGTAAAACGCAGTTTAAGTCTTTTTAAGCATCTTCGTGATATTTAGTAAAGGCGCTTGCAGCGCTATGATTTTTGTGGCAGAGTTTTAAAGATGAGTATTCTGAAACAGATAAAACAAAAGTATTCAAAACAAATAAGCGTCTTGCTGGCCGTTTTGATGATGCTATCTCCGATTATATCTTCGGCGAATACTCTGTTGATGAGCGAAAGCACAATGCCTCATCATTCAGCGTCGACATCAACTGAAAGTGATGTTGAACAAATGAAGGTAACATCAGATAGCGAGTCTTGCCACGAGGCCGTGGCTCAAACCGTTAAAGACTCGATGAAGATGAATAAAACCTCTTCAGTCACAAATGACTGTTGTGATGAGTCTTGTTTATGTGCACAGGCTGGTTGTCAGTCTTCATCAGCGGCTTTCCATAATTCCGCGTTATCCTTCAGCACAGATAGAGTTGCCTTTAATTTTACGGCATCATTTTATCTAAACCCACAGACAT
>NZ_LWGE01001382.1:0-2499 GCF_001635315.1 Oleiphilus sp. HI0123 | reverse complement strand
CAGGAAAATATTTTTCTCTGAAAGAAACGCAGCCCATATGCATACTTTCTAAGGCTTTTGCCTCAAAGCGTTCACCAATTATCAATTCGGTGCTACCACCACCGATATCGATAACCAGGCGATTGCCTTTATCATCAGCCAGGGTATGAGCAACACCAAGATAAATTAGACGCGCTTCTTCTCTGCCAGAAATTATTTCTATTGGGTGACCTGTTACACGCTCGGCATCACGCAGAAAGTCAGTTTTCTTTTTGGCTGCTCTTAAAGCATTTGTACCCACGATCTGCACAGATGCAGAGTCAAAGCTCTTGATCCGCTGGGAGAAGCGCTTCAAGCACTCAATTGCCCTGATATGGGCTTCTGGAGTTATTTCTCCATTTTCGTCGAGACCTGCCGCTAGCTGGACCTTTTCACCAAACTTATCAACGACTCTAATCTCGCCATGAGAAATTTTTGCGACAACCATGTGAAAACTGTTTGAGCCCAAATCTATCGCTGCAATGTGGTCTGAGCAGCTATTTGGCTCTGCTTTCGTATCATTGTGAGTTAACACGTCCTTGAAATCCTCTGATAAGGCTATATATTACTCGTTACGATTTTTCATTTCTTAAGAGATAGCTGTATTGTAACGCATCAAATGCTTTCAGGCTTCTCTAAATCTTTTATTGGAATCAAAACATGAGTGATAACATCATCAATGTAAGTGACGCAACTTTCGAAACGGAAGTTTTAAATTCTGACATCCCTGTACTTGTCGATTACTGGGCGGAGTGGTGCGGCCCTTGTAAAATGATCGCCCCTGTCCTTGAGGAAATTGCTGACGACTATGCTGGCAAGATCAAAATATGTAAGTTAAATATTGATGAGAATGAGCAAACCCCACCTAAATTCAATATTCGTGGCATTCCAACCTTGATGCTATTCAAGAATGGTAATGTTGATGCAACGAAGGTAGGCGCGCTATCAAAATCTCAGTTGACAGCTTTTGTTGACAGCAACTTGTAAGCCCACTAGTTTACGCTTTGCATAGGTGGCACTCTTCTTGGGTGCCACATCGCTACTCTCCTATCAGATTTAGATCTCATGACACTGCAAATTGATGGCGGTATTCTTGCCGGTGGCCTTTCCACTCGTATGGATGGCAAGGACAAGGGACTGCAACTCTATCGACAAAAACCAATGGCCCAGTCTGTTTTTGACTCGCTTCAGCCTTATGTTCGTCGCGTGTTAATCAACTGCAACCGCAATCAAACTCAATATCAAGAAATCAGTCCTCTTGTGTGTTCTGACTCAATCGAAGGCTTCCAAGGTCCTTTGGCAGGACTACACAGCTTGATGTTGAACACTGATGCTGATTATTTGCTTGTCAGCCCCTGTGATACACCCTGCCTTGGACAAGAGTATGGTCAAAAGATGCTCAATATCTTGTACCAAAAACAAGAGCTGTTCCCTGGTCAGCCTTTGATAATCGCATCGAGAGATGAAAACAGAAGCCACCCTCTTCACTTATGCATTTCTACTCAGTTTGTTGATAGCTTGGAAGATGCAATCGTAAACAGGCAAAACCGCGTAATGAAGTGGGTTAAAGATAACGGTGCTATCTGGGTTGATTTCTCAACATCAAGAAATGCTGAAGCCAGTAGCTTTATGAACTTCAATACACTTGAAGAGCTATCTTCTTCTCAAGGCTATTAGCTCTCTCATCAAGAATAAGAAGCTCGGCTGCTTGGGATTAATGCTGAAGTATCTGACTTAAGAATAGTTGTAAGCGGTCAGTTTCTGGGTTTGTAAAGAATTCCTCTGGTGTATTTTGCTCAACAATTTCACCACCATCCATAAATATTACTCTGTCCGCTACACGCTTAGCAAAGCCCATTTCATGAGTAACACAGAGCATCGTCATACCTTCATCAGCTAGCTCAACCATGACATCGAGTACTTCTTTAATCATTTCCGGATCAAGAGCAGAGGTTGGTTCATCGAACAGCATGATTTGAGGTGACATACAAAGAGATCGTGCAATCGCTACACGTTGTTGCTGACCACCCGATAACTGACCCGGGTACTTAAGTGCTTGGTCTGGAATCTTCACTCGCTCCAGATACTTCATTGCAATCGCTTCGGCTTCCTCTTTGGGTTTTTTCTGTACCCAAATTGGCCCAAGCGTCAGGTTTTCTAAAATGCTCAAATGGGGAAACAGATTGAAGTGCTGAAAAACCATACCGACTTCACGACGGATCGCTTCGATATTCTTAACGTCTTCGATCATCTCAACACCATTCACAACCAAAGACCCTCTTTGAAACTCTTCCAGTCGGTTGATACAACGAATCATCGTCGATTTACCTGAACCAGATGGTCCACAGATAACAATTCGTTCACCCTTTTTGACACTTAAGTTTATATCTTTGAGCACATGGAAATTGCCATACCATTTATTCAGATCTTTAATTTCAATAACGTTATCTTTACTGCCCAGAACCTCAGAGTTTTGGCTTT
>NZ_LWGE01001381.1:0-2455 GCF_001635315.1 Oleiphilus sp. HI0123 | reverse complement strand
CAAATTTTTGGTGAATTAGAAATTAATAGCCCTCTACAGGCCACGGCAGACGGGAGCTTCAGAGGGTTTTGCGATATATGGAGGCAAAATCCCTAGGACCCCTTATTGGTTATCAGAGATAATCGAGCCGCGCATACGGCTTCTATCATGCACCGCTCAGCTCGTCTACCGCGGCTCAAAGAGAGGGATGGAAGAACTTAGTATGGCTGACGACCGAAAAAATAAAGGTATTCTCTTCAATAAAAACAATAAGTTAAGTCGATTCTATGAGCAATTGTACCCCGATATAGTCGGTCACCCATCCGAACAAAGGGGCTGTTTTTATGATTCAATTGAAAAAGTTTTCAGGGCTTTCTAGTCAATGGCTATTGAACTTTTCGTATGAGAGAGGAATCACTCAAGCCGAAATTGAACAGTCTCTGGATTTGGAAAAGGATTCCAACGGTGGGTACGAATTTCTGTCGATGGAAGATTATATCCGACTCATTAATTGGACAGCTAAACGTCTCGATGAATCTCTACTAGGCTTACAACTTTCAAAGGTTGTCAAGGGTTCTGACTTTGGTTCAGGAATGCTTACCGTCTATCACGCGGCCACATTGAGAGACGTCTGTTTATGTTTATCCCGATACGATCAAACGATATCTAAAGCAATTGTTATCGATTTCATTGAAGGTAAAAATGAAAGCCGGCTAGAATATCGCGTCAACATTGCACCCGCTTTTGATATCTCTCAAGAAGTTGAATTGGCAATGGCATTATTGATGAAGCTTTTGCGTAAGCAATTGGACGATGCCTGGAGTCCTCTGGAAGTTGGATTTAGTCATAAGCCCAATTCAAGTATTGAAGACTACTACGAATTCATTGGTAAAAATGTAAAATTTGAACAAGCCGTGAATTACTGTGCAATCAGTAGTTCCGATCTTAATCTTGAAGCTACTCCCGCAGACCCCAATATGCTGAAAGTACTGCGGGAGAATGCAGATCAACTTCTGGACAAAATACTGAAAATCGACGACATTGTTGGTCAAGTTAAATTCTATATTGCCCGGACGCTCGGCACGGACGCCTGCTCGGCGAACCACGCGGCAACGCAATTTTTTATGTCACGCAGAAACCTGACTCGACAACTAATGACCCGAGGTACTTCCTTTCGCGAGCTCCGCAATGCAGTGATGGAGGAAGTCGCCAAGAAAGCGCTGACGGAAACCAGCTCCCCTGTCAGCATCATTGCACTGCAACTGGGATATTCAGAGTCCAGCGCTTTTGATCGTGCCTTTAAGAGCCTTAGCGGCTATACGCCAATGGCCTACCGAAACTTAAGTCAAACTAATTTTTGATCTTCTTTTAGGGCATGATCAGGTGGTGGAAAATGCATATATCAATTTAGGGGCACTCGGCAGTACGGTGTCCCTCAAATACCTATTGCATTTACGACGATGTTTGCTCCTCTACCGCTCGGTGCGCCGCCACAATTGCTGCTGTAACATAAGACTGGGCTTCTGAATCGGAGTTTGCAATGGAAATGCGTCCAAATTGTTTGCGTCCCAGCTCATGAGGAGCCTGGCCTTCTTCCCACTCGGGATCATCGAGCTGCATATACGGATACGCATAACCATGCGACCAGCGATTTACAGTGATGGCCTCAATATCTCGCTCATGATTGAAACCGTATTGCCCCAGAACGCTTTGTAGCTGTTGCCGAATATTTTTCTCGTAAACTTCGTAAGGGGTGGTGTAGAGAATGTGGCGCCCATGTCGGAACAGCTCACGTCCGGTCTCGTTATTGATCGGTTCCGGTGTAGGGCTGTGAAACATGCTGACCGCCATAGGTTCATCTGGCGTCATCGGCGGCTGGTGTCCCCCGGTGGTGGTTGGAGGAGTCGCGGTTATGGTATTAAAGTAATCATGAGNGCAAAACATCATATTGCAATCCAACTGTGACCAAGCTTTACCATCGCTAAGAGCAATGGTAGAAAATACAAAGGGAATCTTAACGTTATAGCTGAGATTTTCCTTTTGCTTCTCGGGAAGTTCTGGGCACAAGTGCGGTATCAAACCATTGTAACAAGCCAATATACAGTGATCAGCAGTCACACTCTGAGCCTGTCCGGAAATTACGTAATCAACCTCGACCAGATTTTCACCGCGCTGGCGCACGCCAACAGCCGTACTGTTTAACCTTATTTTAGTGGTGTGTCGTTCTCGGTCAAGTTCACTATAGTCGAGGCGTTTAGTGGCAATGTTGGTAAAATTTCCCTCCCCTTTCGCTACGGAGGGAATCAACTTACTCACCAGTAGCCTCGCTACAGTTGCATTGCCATCGGGGAAATATCTGGCTTCATAAGCTTTGCCTGTACTCATCGTCAGGAAGTCGGCTACTTCACCCAACCAGCCCATCGCTCTGAGCCCTGGCGCGCCAAGCATGATGGCGTGAAGAATACTGTCCTTCCAG
>NZ_LWGE01001380.1:0-1072 GCF_001635315.1 Oleiphilus sp. HI0123 | reverse complement strand
CAGGACTTGCTCGCGAGCGCTGGGGGTTTGAGTGTTGGAAAGGTCATGATGAGCGATTATGGAGTGCGCTTCGTCAGGCTGCTTTAGATTCATTCGAAAAAGGCTTAGGTTCATATCAGGGGCGTATTACTGGTTTTGATCAGGATTCTAGAGTTGTGGCGAAAGCTTGGGATAATGTTAGAAAGGCAGGCTTTGATAAGATTATTCATGTGGAGAAACGCTCACTAGAAGATTTTACCCTTGCTGAACATGATCAGGCGGGGTTGTTGCTAACGAACCCTCCTTATGGAGAGCGCTTGGGCGAGATTAACCTCCTTAAAACGCTGTATGGTGTGTTGGGTGAGCTATTTGAGCGAGACTTGCTTGGATGGAGTGCCGGCGTATTTACAGGAAATGCAGATTTAGGTAAGGCCATATGCTGGCGTTCATATAAACAGTATAAACTCTTTAATGGCGCTATCGAAAGTCAACTCATCTTATTTAGTCTTGATAAGGATAATCGCTACAAAGATGCTGCGAGCTCCTCTAAATTAGAACATTCATCTAGCAACTGGAAGATATCGAATCCACAGCGTGCTGAAATGTTCGCTAACCGCCTTAAGAAGAATTTTAAGACCCTCGGTAAGTGGGCTAAGAAAAATGAGATTAGCTGCTATCGCTTGTACGATGCTGATATGCCGGAATTTGCGCTCGCAGTCGATATGTACCAAAGCATTGATCAAACTACATGGCTTCATGTCCAGGAATATCAAGCGCCAAAGTCTATTGATGAGAAAGCTAGCCGAGAAAGGCTAAGAGAGGGGCTTAAGGTATTAAGCGAGTTTAGTTTTAATGGTGCAACGATACCGACGAAGCGAATTGCTTTAAAAGTTCGTTCGATACAAAAAGGTACTAAACAGTACGAAAAAGAAGCATCTCAAAAAGACTTTTTTACAGTAAGTGAGAGTGGTGCGCGATTCAAGGTAAACCTAAAGGACTACTTGGATACCGGGTTGTTTCTCGATCATCGTCCCATTAGAAAGTGGGTCTATGATAATGCCAGAGATAAACGCTTTTTAAATTTATTTTGTTA
>NZ_LWGE01001379.1:0-1095 GCF_001635315.1 Oleiphilus sp. HI0123 | reverse complement strand
TGGAACCGGAACCGATTCCATTAGATGTTAAGATTATTCTCTTTGGTGACCTCGAAACTTATCTATTGCTTCAGAATTACGACCCTGAGTTTGAAGAACTGTTTAAAGTGACAGCGGACTTCGAAAACGAAATGAATCGTACGCCTGAATCACAGATGCTTTACGCAAAATTCATTTCCAGTCTTGTACACGAAAAAGGCTTTCTCCATTGTGATAAGAAAGCGGTGGCTCGGGTAATTGAGTTTAGCTCCCGCCAGGCTGAAAATCAGAATAAGTTGTCACTTCACGCCTCTGAAATCTCTAATTTGCTGCGAGAGTCAAACTACTGGGCGCGAGAGCAGCGTTCAACAATGATCAGGCAGTCTCACGTAGAGCGTGCTTTAGAAAGTGCCGAGCACCGCAATGGACGCATCAAAGACCAACTGTTTGATACGATACGAGATGGCTCTACATTGCTTTCTGTTAGCGGTTCGGTTGTTGGGCAGATCAATGCACTGTCAGTGTACTCCACAGCGGGTTCGGAGTTCGGAATGCCAAACCGTGTTACTGCAAATTGTTATTTTGGTGATGGTGATATCACAGATATCGAGCATCATGCCAAGTTGGGCGGCAATATCCATACTAAGGGGATTTTGATCCTATCGTCTTATTTGTCATCCTTATTTGCAAAAGATGATCTGATGCCTCTATCTGCAAGTATTGCTTTTGAACAGTCTTACGGTGAGGTTGATGGCGATAGCGCGTCGATGGCCGAGTTCTGCGCCTTAATTTCTTCACTTGCTGATGTGCCAATTCTTCAGCACTTCGCAGTGACCGGCTCAGTGAATCAGTTTGGTGAAGTTCAGCCAATTGGTGGCGCAAATGAGAAAATAGAAGGCTTTCTCGATGCTTGTGAGTTAATCGGCAGTGATCAGAAGCAAGCGGTTATTATCCCTAAAAGCAATATTGCCAATCTTATGTTAAGCCAGAAGGTGATTAATGCCGTTAAGAAAAAGCGCTTTAATATCTATGCAGTAACGCATGTTAATGAAGCATTGGAATTGCTAACGGGTTTAAAGACGGGAACGCTTAAAGACGGTATGTACGAGGATGGCA
>NZ_LWGE01001378.1:0-5570 GCF_001635315.1 Oleiphilus sp. HI0123 | reverse complement strand
ATTTGCTCAGCAACCTGTTGATAAGAGCGCAACTCGCCTTCAGGAATCTTCAGTAAGGCCTCCCATACCAACAGTTGGAAAGGCGTTCCTTTGCAGAGCAAGTTCAACTTGTTCTCGTTTGCTGGTCCAGAGTCGAAAATACGTTTTAGGGTAGTTAATGTGCTCGCTTGGTTTTGCTTTAGTTCAGCATGTGGCCACTCGCGCTTCATCTCAGCCAAACCTTCTGCTTGAAGCTCCAGTGAGTCAAGAAATGCCAATTTGCATAAGCCTCGTTGAGTCAGAGCTAGCAGACAATAACCGAAGGGAGAGGGGTGAAAGCCATAGTCTATTTGAACGCCTTGGCCACCACTTTTATATTCGCCAGGTGTCACGCTTTTACACTGAACCATCAGATCGTGAAGTCGGCCACTCCCGCTTAAGCCGCTGTTGTAAGCGGAATTAGAGACAGAGTGTTGCTTAAGTAAAGCTTTGGCTTTTTGCTTGGTCAGAAATTGTAAGAACTGCTTGGGTGATACCCCCGCCCATTGAGTAAACACACGCTGCAGGTGAAACTCACTCAAGCCAACATATTCGGATACCGCTCTTAAACTGGGTTGCTGACCCTGTTTAGCGTCAAGAAAAGTGATCGCTTGAGCGACTATCTGGTAATGGCGGTGCTGTTCGTCAAACCGTGTCATGGTGCCTTCCTGAAATCTCATAAACTGAAGAGCTTGGTGATAAGTCAGTATAAGAGAAGACGGCAAGGCGTTGCGACCCGATCCTTGCTCATTTTAAGGATTATGCTGGCTGTGTTTTATGTGCCAAGGCCAGAGCAGCGCTTCGGTTTTCAACGCCTAGCTTGCTGTAGATATTCTTTAAATGCCATTTGGTCGTTGATAAAGCAATACCAGACTGTTTACTAATCTCCGCGTTACTTAGGCCAGTGGATAGAAGCTCAAATATTTCGAGTTCCTTGTCGGTCAGCAGGTGAGCTGGTTGAATCAGGTCTTGGAACTTATCACCAGCTGCTACCAAGGTATGAAAAATATCGGTAAAAATGGTGGGCAGGGCCACTCTGGATTCATTAACCGCTTGCTGGAAGAGCAGTTCCAGCCCAGGAGCTTCATCAAATACACTGCGGGAAAAACAGACCAAACCATAACGGCTAATGAGGCGCTTAACCAGACTGATCGCCGCATCAGTGTTACCCTGCCTAAAGGCAATCATGGCGATATTGCAGCGTGCTATCAATACTCGTGAGGTGATATTGTTCCGGTCTAGCAACTGGGCGATATCTTCGAGCAAGTCGCTTGCTTGTTTAAAGCGACCTTTAGATATCAAAAAATATACGGCAGCCAGTGCACCTCTTTCCCGGTGCTCTTCATATTGCCCGGATTTCTGCCAAACTCCTTTATTGATGAACTCATCTAAGTGGTACTTTTCGAAAATGTGCTTACAAACTGAGAAAGAACCGCTACGAAACGCCTGGCGCATTTTTTCGTGAACTACTTGGCTATTAAAGCGCTGATAGTCACCTAAAGATAAAATACGCTCAAGTTGGTCAAGTAAGCGGCTTGCTTTGGACGATTGGTCTTTTATATGAAAAACCCGGGAGCTATATAGATAAACCGTCGCTACTTCTTCCGTTGCGCAGGAGTGGTTAACTAGTGGGATTAATTGCGTGCTCAATTCCAGTGACTTATCCAGCTGATTTTGCTCATATTCTACTACCATCATACCGGTCGCCAGGTTTGCCCATAGCGGGTTTCTGTCACCATGTTTAATAGGCAGAAACACTTCGTTCATCAGTTGAATAGCCTCGACACCCCTGCCTAAATATCGGTCACATAAAATGATGACTAAGCTGGCAAAGCTTTCGAAGAAGTGATGCTGATTCTGGTTCAGGATACTTTTACCCTCATTTGCCAGCCGAAAAGCAGAACTCAAGTTTCCGCTGCACATCAGGGCATAGGCCTCCAGTACCTTTACAAAGCCGAGGATCTCTTGAGGCGCCTCTGCAAGGTTCTTGGCATATTGCGGATCGGGAGCCAGAACTTCCGAGTCACTTTGAAAGAGTTTGAGTAGATAATGAAAGAACTGGTAATGAGCTTTTAGCGTGCCGGAGCCCGCAGTATAGCCGAGCTTAAGTCTCTCGAGGAAATATCCGGCTTGATTGAAGCGTCGGGTAAATGATAAAGCATAAAGTTGATTGATCAGTAATTCAGGGTGCTGTGTAAAGTCTTCACTTGATAAGTTACTTAGGCTGTCTGTGACTCGTTCAAGCTCTCCTTGTTTTATCCAGCCCGCGCAAGCATCTTCTAGAATCTTGAAGTAGAAGCTTTGCTCGGAAGATTGTCTAGCGTGATAGATCGCGCTGTCGAGATCCTTATGCTCAAGGAAGTATTTGGCGACAAGGAAGTGTAAGTGCTTGATATGTTCGGGGCCTTCTTCAATTTCCAGGCGTTTTAGTAAGAAGTCCTGTAGCAACGGGTGGTAACGATACCACCCAGCATTATTAGACTCTGGCGAAAGAAACAGCTCTTGCATAGTGATTTCTTCAAGACTGGCCGCCGAGTAGTCGATATTCAGTACATTTTCACAAAGATCCTGATTGAAAGATTTGCAAATAGCTGTCGATAGTACAAAGCGTTTAGCGCTAGGAGTGAGCTTATTAAGGACTTCGTGACCAAAATAATTCAGTAATTCGGGCTGACTACCGCTAAAGCTATCTAGTGCAGATTCTCCAACTTTGTCGTAGGCAAGTAGTGCTAGTTTTGTACCGACGAACCAGCCTTCTGTTTGGTCGAGCAAGGTATTGACTCTATTGGGCTGTAGGCTGGAACCGCCAATGGTTTGATTTAATGCGAGCAGGTTTGTTTCATCTAGTTTTAAATCATTGCCATCTATCAACAATACAGATTCTTGCAGCTTTAGTTTTGCAATCGAAAATTGGGGGTGTCGTCTAGATGATAAAACAAATGTGACATGCTTCGGTAATTGGCTGATTAAGCGTTCTAGCGTCTTATGAATATGACTGGCTTTTATGTGGTGAAAGTCATCAAAGACAATCGCTAATGGATGATCAATTTGTGTTAGGGCTTCAATGAAAACCTCAATGATTTGCTCGGGCTTTACTTCGGAGTCATCTTTAAAAAGGTTAAAAAATGAAGCATCCCATAGCGGCGCGATATTTTTCAGGGACTCAAATATTAACGCAAATAATGCGTTGCCCTCATTAAGCTTTGGGGAGGTCTGGAATTGCAAGGTCTGACATTCAGTATGAATGGATTTTTGCCGAGTTACCCATTGATCCAGCAAAACACTCTTTCCGGAACCGGGTGGTGCCACCATGAGAACAAGAGGGTAGCCTAGCCCCTTATCCAATAGTGCTATTAGATCATCTCGCTTGATATGAGTATTCATAGTGCCACCGCTCGTCCTGATTCCTTGTTATTGTTCTGACTCTATATGGCATACATGCGTCTACTAATTAAGACTGCATTATGTCCTTTTCGATCTCAATAGCGCTTTTAAATATTGTGAAATACCACTATTCAAAGTGTGAAATAGGCCATGTTTTATGACTTTTGCTGTAATTGTCGGTAATTTATCTATTAACGTTTGAACTCAGGCTGAAACAGGCTTAAGAGATCGAGTGTACCTTGATTTTTGTATCTCCCCATCCTTTAGGAGGGTGTTAAAGTTTTAACACTATCCTTACCCTGCCGGTTACTTGACAAAAGTTGTCCTCTTTTCCTCAAGCAGGGGTCGAGCGTATCCCCCAATATGCACCTGCTTAGGGAAAGGGTTTTTTGTCAAAGAAAACAAAAATAATGGACGGAGAGACGACACATGATTATTAACTCGGTATGGGTAACCTGGCCGGCCCTGGTCAAATACGGCACACTCGGTGTAGCAGGCGCTGCACTAATAATTGGCTTGGAACGAGGTGAGCTGCTCGAGAACAATATGATCTCGACAGAAGACTTTGAACTAGCAAACGAAGGTATTGTCTGTGATGAGCGAAGCCACACCGCTCGAACAGAAGATGGTACCTGTAATATTCTGGAGAACCCGTCAGAAGGTTCTGTCCATATGCGCTTTGGACGAAACGTCGAGCTTCAAGCCGCCTTTGGTGAAACGGAAGACGGTACCTTGTTGAGCCCTAACCCGCGTGAAGTCAGTAACTCGCTGATGAAGCGTGAGCAATTTAAGCCCGCCACCAGCGTTAACTTTATTGCGGCGTCATGGATTCAATTCATGGTTCACGATTGGGTGAGCCACGGCCCTAATGCGACCGATAACGATATCGAAGTGCCTCTACCATCAGGTGACCCTTTAGGTACGGGTGTTATGTCTGTACAACGTACAACTGCTGATCCGGATCGTAGCGTTGAAGACGATGCTTACTTGCCAGCGACTTACCGTAACCACAATACTCACTGGTGG
This sequence comes from Oleiphilus sp. HI0123, assembly GCF_001635315.1. Lineage (NCBI taxonomy): Bacteria > Pseudomonadati > Pseudomonadota > Gammaproteobacteria > Oceanospirillales > Oleiphilaceae > Oleiphilus > Oleiphilus sp. HI0123. Next base: position 1,142 of record NZ_LWGE01001378.1, on the reverse strand, counting down.
GATGGCTCACAGCTTTACGGCAGCAACAAAGAAACCAATGATTCTGTTCGTTCATTTGAAGATGGTAAGCTCGCTATTGAAAGTGATGGTACTTTGCCAACAGACTTCTGGAGTGGCGTGCCGGTTACTGGCTTTAGTGACAACTGGTGGCTAGGTCTTAGCATGATGCACCAGCTATTCACCTTGGAGCATAACGCTATTGCTGACAAGCTGAAGGAAAACTATCCAAACGCGACAGATCAGTGGCTATTTGATAAGTCCCGCTTGATCAACTCTGCCTTGATGGCGAAGATTCACACAGTTGAATGGACGCCTGCAATTATCGCCAACCCTGCATTAGAGTTGTCGATGGAAGCAAACTGGTGGGGTATCGCGCGTAATCCTGAAACACGTGATTTGATCCAAAATGTGACGGACGATATCAAAGGTCCTAATTCCTGGCTCATTAACACCATCGCATTATTTGATCCTGAAAAAGCTGAACAGTTAAGCACGCCAGGCGCAATTGACCATATCCTTGGTGGTTTGGTTGGCCAAAGCAAACCAAATAACTATGATGTTCCTTATGTACTGACTGAGGAATTCGTTGCGGTTTATCGTATGCACCCATTACTACGTGATGCGGTAGATATCTACGATATCGGTTCAAATGTTGTTTCTGAGCGTATCAATATTGAAGACACGCGTGATGGCGATGCAGAAGATATTCTCGATAATCAGGGCGGCGATCGTCTATGGTACTCCTTCGGCATTACTCACCCAGGTTCCTTGACGCTAAACAACTATCCTGAGTTTTTGCGTAACCTTTCAATGCCGTTAATTGGCGATATTGACTTGGCAACAATCGATATTATTCGTGACCGTGAGCGTGGTGTACCACGTTACAACGAATTCCGTCGCCAGATTGGTTTGAATCCGATTACCAAGTTTGAGGATTTAACTGAAGACCCTACAACTTTGGCTGAATTGAAGCGTGTTTATAACAATGACATTGAGCAGATCGATGCTTTGGTGGGTCAGCTAGCTGAAACAGTGCGTCCTGATGGCTTTGCCTTTGGTGAGACGGCTTTCCAGGTCTTTATCCTGAATGCTTCTCGTCGTTTGATGACAGACCGTTTCTATACTGAAAGCTATACACCTGA
>NZ_LWGE01001377.1:0-2268 GCF_001635315.1 Oleiphilus sp. HI0123 | reverse complement strand
CAAAGCCGGTACACCTGTAATACGCAACTTCTTGATCTTGTCTTGAGCTTTTTTGATCGCCTCATCTATCTTGGAAATCTTTCTAAACCCACTGGCCTCAAATACCTTATCAAAGTCTTCAGACTTTATGCCTTTATCCATAAACAAAACTTTTATGTCGTCTACGTCTTTATACTTCTTAGGGTTCGATACGATCTTATCGAATAAGTACTGGTGCATCTCTTTGTACACACCCAGGAACTCAGCTGCGTAATAAGCTTTTGCATGCTCTACCCAACCAGGGAAGGTTGCTGGCATTAAACGGAAATCTACATCATCCGCCAAGCTTTTCTCCCACTCAGGTAAGTGGTCATTGTTAAATTCGTAACAATGCGGGCAGCCATACCAAAATAGCTCTAGTATTTCTATTTTAGAAGGGTCTGCGGTTTTTACCGGGTAAGGCAATTCTTTATAGTGGCGCCCTTTTTCCCAAAGATCCGCTGCAAAACTCATTTGACTAAGCAGTAGCATGATCGCTACAAACGGCATCAACCAAAAACGATTCTGGCTCTTTTTATCAGACACAAAGGCCCCCTTAATAACTATTTAAACGAACTATCCATAATAGCTTTAAGGTTTTACAGGTCAATAACACCTAGATGACCATTTAGTTAGAGTCTGGGTAAATGCCTTTAGTAGGCCTATCGTCTGGCCGGAAGGTATAGATACGAAAAAGCCAGGTCGCTGACCTGGCTTTTTTTACTTCATTTTAAGGTAAGGGCTGTTTAAATGCTTTATCCCGGAAGAAGGAACCTAATCCGGTCGATGCATCAACTTGCCACCAGCCAGCGAACCCCCATACTTCTGTTGTTTCTGAGTTATCATCTGCATTTGATGTGTCGTCTGTTACTGATTCAACATAAACATAATCGAGTGAACTATCCGGGCAATCAACAGTTGATGTACCGCCGCCCTCAAAACATATCAAGATTTCATCTGTTGAAGTATCGAGCGACCAGCTTAAACCTGTCTCAGAACCTCCATCCCATACTTCTGAAAATACGCCCCCGCTAGCAAAAATCATTTGCTCACTTAGGTTATGTTCAAAAAAGTAGGTACCCAATAAATCACTCTCAGCCGTCAAATCAACAGGGCTAGGCACTTCTGAGGCTAAGGTAGACTGAGTCACCATTAGCTCGGCACGCGTAGGTCCTTCCATCATACCGTCCTTTTTGACGACAATTTCGGGCCTGAACAAGTCACTAAAATCAGCTAATGCCACGTCATGTACTTCAGATAAACCAGCAATAGTAATTTCAAGATTACCTGAGCTATCTACCAACCAAGTTGTTGCCTCATCACCTGTATCTGTTGTTCCAGCACTTTCGTCATCATGCCTCCAGACGAATCGTCCAGTATTACCTGAGCTGTCAAATACATAATATTCTTCATACTCTGTCGAAGTGCCATCGTCATACCATTCTCTTAAGAGACCAGAACCCAGAACTCCCAGCTCTTGTCCTTGCGTCAGAGTTGCAGAGTCCGAGAAGTCCACTCCATTATTGCTTGCCGCAGCAAATGGATCTGCGCCCACACGCTGAAGTACAAAGGAACCTTCACCATCATCTAGGCTAAGCGCGTCTCCATTTAAAGACATGCTCCAACCGAGACCTGAAGGATGAGATAAACCGCCCTCACCGTCGCTTTGACCCAGCACGGAAACAGAGAAATCTCCTGTTTCCTGATCCCAGGTATAAGTTCCGTGCTCTGCTGAAGTTGGCACTATCACACCAACATCATGCTCTTCTCCGTTGTTGGTATGCATAATGATGTAGCGAGTTTCATCCACAAAAACCAGAATATTCATATTACCCGGCTCAGGTATCTGCCAGGCACCAATTAGTGGGTTCGTATCAGAGTATCCTCGCACAAGCTCATCCGGGCCTATATCATCATCGAACGTTAATACATCGCCATCGATCACCATGGTCATCTCGCCAATGGCATTATCAAGCCCTCCATCACCGTCACTTTCGCCAACTTTATTTGGTTCAAAAACACCGCTTGTTGGGTCCCATGTATATGTGCCATGCTCTGCAGAAGTTGGTAGCACACCATAAACCGGATCGGATTCCGAGTTTGCAGTATGCCCTACGATATAATTCGCATCACCATAAAAGACAACTGCATGGTAGTCACTGCCACCGTTATCAAGTAGCCAAAGGCCGATATTCTCTCCAGCCGGAGCACCGCCCGTTCCGCCACCATTACCCGGTAAGATGACAGCCG
>NZ_LWGE01001376.1:0-6256 GCF_001635315.1 Oleiphilus sp. HI0123 | reverse complement strand
AGCTACGCGCATCATATTCTGTACTGCTTTGTTCATATAATTGATGTTGTAATTTGCATCGGCCATCATCACATTGGTATTACAAACATCGAGAGCCAGTCTAACGCCTGCATTTTCCTCGGCGAGTTGTTTGGCTTTTGTTTCTTGAGCAAGCGCTTCTGTTCGGTCATTCCATTCAACGACAGTACCGATTCGTTCTTTGTTTTCAGCAAAAATAGGGGTCGCGATTAAGTTAAATGTGCGTGGCCCAACCGTAATGTTGGTTTGGTAAGTGCTGGTGAGCTTCTCAAGCATGCTGCGTTGATGCGCTGGATTCTTATGGAAGATGTCGATATTGTTGCCAATCAGGTTATCGGCGTCGAAGCGAGAAAGCTCTGCTTTCAAGTCGCTTTCCGCAGTTTTCATCATTTCTTGTACTGATTCATTCATATAAATGATATTGAACTCAGCGTCGGCCATCATGACGTTGGTGCTACACACATCTAGCGCTAGTTTGATTCGCGTATTGTCTGCTGCCAACTGAGCTTCAGCCTGTTCCTTGGCTAGCTGCGCGGTTTGATCATCCCACTCGACGACGGTGCCGAGTCGTTGGTGTTCATCATCAAAGATTGGTGTGGCTATCAAACTGAATGTTCGAGTGCCAACTTGGATTTTTCCGTTATATTGAGTTTGCAAGCCTTCTAGCATACTCCGTTGGTGAGCCGGATTTTTATGGAAGACATCAATACTCTCTCCCATAAGTGCTTGAGCATTAAAGTTGGGAAGTACCACTTTTAAGTCTGCTTCAGCACTTTGCATCATTTCCTTTACGGAGTCATTCATATAGACAATGTTGTAGTCATCATCGGCCATCATGACATTGGTGTTGCAGACGTTTAAGGCAGAGATAATCCGCTGAGTGGAGGCTTGAGAAGCCTCTATTTCGTTTTGTTTTTCCTGTTGGCTATAAGCTAAAGCCTGTAGCTTGGAGGCTAGGCTATTGTTCTTCGCACCAGTATTTTCTGAAGCGTTCGAAAAGTTCCCCATGGAAATTTCATCGACTAAATGCTTCACCTGAGAGATTGGGGCGCCCAGATTGTTCTGTGTGTTATGGATGTTAATGAATGCGATGGCGGTCACCAGGATAAGCGCGATAATACTACCGGATATGCCGATAGCCCCACTACCAGATAATAGCGAGCCAACTGTGATCAGCAAAGCTAGCGCGAAGCCGATAATTAGCTTCCATTGAGGTTGTATTTGTTCTTGATGGTTCATGTTTATTACCGTCCATTAGTTGATAAGGATTGGGGCCTGTATCAATGTAGTTCAAAAAAACAATATCACCTTAGTGGTAGATAAATTTTTATTGTTCTGGCTTAACGAAAAATTAGGATAAGATTGCTCGCTAGTTTGATAAGCTAGGAAACCATTATTTAAGGTATGGATAAGGGAAGACGAGAATGAATTTAAAGAAATGCATTGGGGGGAGTATATGTTTACTTGCTCTAAGCAGTATCGCTTTTGCAGAAGATAAACCTAAATATTATGCCGGGCTGGATGCCCACTACCTGATAAATACTATTGGTAATGAACAAAGTGGCGAAGCGGAGTTCGATATCTCTGGAGCTGGTCTGAGAGCGGGATTATATTTGGAGCCTCAAGTAGGGCTTGAAGTTTATGCCGCACAAGGTGTCACTGAGGGAGACGATATTGGTATTGATATGAGTCTCGTATCTTCGGTTGGGATATTGGGTCGTTTCGAGTCTCCAGAGGCTGAGAACGGTGGGAAATTGTTTATCTTGCTTGGCTATGGCATGTCTGAACTGGAAATGACCCGCAGCGCCTCCAGCCCCGTAGATAGAGAGTTGTATCATGGCGTTGTCTACGGTGGTGGTGCTGAATTTCGTTTGGGTTCGAGTGAGACCTTTATCAATATTCAGGGCCTTCGTTATTATGATGAGGATCACCTCTCTCTGGATGGTGTGAGCTTGGGCTTACGCCAAAGTTTCTAGTTAAAAAGGACTTAATATGTGTTCAGTAAAAAAGATGACACGGGCTGTTTTACTTTTAGTTAGCTTTGTCTTAACAGCTTGTGGTGTGGGTAATGAGCAAACTTATATTCAAGCCGTTGAAGTCAACACTAAGAATTTGACCTCTATTTCTATTGTTTCCTCGAATGATCGCGTGCGTGAAGGGGAGACCGAGACATTCACAGCCTTGGGAAATGTTGATGGCGGTGCCAGCCAGATTGATATTACAAGTTCGGTAAGCTGGTCGAGTTCAGACTCTTCGATTATATCGGTGAATAGTAATGGTGTGGCGACAGGTAAATCTAACGGTACGGCGGATGTAATAGCACGGCTTGCCGACCTTTCGGCGACTAAGGCATTGCGCTCTTCCGATGCACCCTTGGTCTCGATAGCCGTCAGTAATCAACCTGCGAGCCTTCCAGTATGTCAAACATCCTCGCAACAACTGCTTGCAAGGGGAACATATAGTGACGGTGATGAGGCAGACATTTCGGATAAAGTAAGCTGGAGTGTCAGTGATAGCTCGGTTATTTATGTTGGTGATGTAGCGCTGTCTGATGGCTCGAGAGAAGATAAAGGAGTCCTCTCTGGTTTGTCTATTGATGATGCGCAAATCATAGCAAGCCAGGATGATATTGATAGTGAAGGGGTGACAGTTTCAGTCGTGGCGGGAGGTCTGACTAGTATTTCCGTCAGCTCTGCTGATGAAATGCTCTATGCGGAAGAAAGTAGTCAATTTTCAGCGCTGGGTGATTATGGCTCAGACCCCGTTGATATAACTGAAAACGTCCAATGGGGGTCTTCTGATATAACAATTCTGGCATTCTCTGATACCGACACTGGCTTGGCTGAACTACTGCTTGAAGGGTCTAGCAATGTGAGTGCTACTTGTGACCCCGGAGGCTCAGGAGAGCTGCAGTCAGCCTTACTTGCGGTAGATGTAGAGGCAGCGGTTGAGGTGGTATCGCTTCGTGTAAAGTATGGGAATGACAGCTATAACGATGATGACACTATTGAACTGGATCTGGAAGACGGCGAGGCGCAGCTAAAACTCTATACCGTTGATACTAAAGGGGATGAAGGGATTGTTGATCTGGCTGATGAGGAAGAAACTAGTTGGTCGGTGATCGGAACTGCGCTTTCAGGTGAGGCTGCTGACATCTCTAGTTCGGGCTTAGTGACCTTTGATGCCGTGGGGGAGTCTGAATACCAGGTTCGTTATAAAGATGATGATAACGATATCAATGTAGATATTTATTTTTTCATTAAAGTTGAATAGGACTTGCTAGTTTTTTAGCGTACAATCCCCGCCGCCCCGGAAACGGGCACTGAAAGTTACCGCAGTAAGCACGACACAGTGTTTATTGCGGAAACCCCTCTTTTTTATGTCTGTTACATCAAGTAGTTAATTATCCGCATTGACTCAGTGAGTTGCAGTTCGCTACGTATTAGGACGTATTTCAGCACCCTATGAAATACCAATCTTGTAGCCCTGAGATTTAGGAAGTTAGAATGGCCAGAAGTTTATCGCAGGCTTTTTATAAAAACTTTTTGGGCAACACGCCCAGTTGGTACAAGAACGCAATTATTGCATTTTTAGTCTTTAATCCTATCTTGTTTACCCTTGCGCCTTATGTTGCGGGATGGCTATTGATAGTGCAGTTCATTTTTACCTTGGCGATGGCATTAAAGTGTTATCCATTGCAGCCGGGTGGCTTGCTAGCGCTGGAAGCCGTGCTGATAGGTATGGTGTCGCCCGAGACGGTTTATCATGAACTTGAGAATAACTTGCAGGTTATTCTGTTGCTGATCTTCATGGTGGCGGGGATTTATTTTATGAAGAGTATGCTGCTCTTCGTATTTACCAAAATCATTCTTGGTATTCGATCGAAGACGCAATTGTCCTTAGTCTTTTGTGTTGCTTCAGCTGTTTTGTCAGCTTTTCTCGATGCTTTAACTGTTACCGCAGTCATTATCAGTGTCTGTGTCGGTTTTTACTCTGTCTACCACAAAGTCGCGTCGGGCAAGAAGTTTCATCATATTGATCATGACCATGGAGATGATGATGACGTTCATGAGGATCATCGTCAGGCCCTTGCCCAGTTTCGAGCATTCTTACGTAGCTTGATGATGCATGGTGCTGTAGGGACTGCCTTGGGTGGTGTCTGTACACAGGTGGGTGAGCCTCAGAATCTACTAATTTCTGAAAAACTGGGTTGGGACTTCGTAGAGTTTTTCTTGCAAATGGCACCGATTACAATGCCGGTTCTGTTTTTTGGCTTGCTTACTTGTATTCTGTTAGAGAAAACCAAAAAATTTGACTACGGGGCTAAGATTCCAGGCTCGGTTCGGAAGATTCTAGAAAACTTTGATCAGGAAGAGAAGGCTAAAATGACCCCGGAATTTAAAGCTAAGTTGATTGCTCAAGGTGCAGTGGCAGTACTGTTATGCGTATCACTAGCTTTGCATTTGGCTGCGGTAGGGCTAATTGGTTTAACAGTCATTATTCTTGCAACTGTCTTTACTGGGATCAATGAAGAGCATCAAATTGGTAAAGCGTTTGAAGAGGCATTACCGTTTACAGCTTTACTCGTTGTCTTTTTCACGATTGTCGGTGTAATTCATGAGCTGCACTTATTTTCGGGTGTGATTAACTATGTTCTGTCGCTTGATGAAAGTGCCCAGCCTGGCATGTTCTTCATTGCGAATGGAGTACTGTCGATGATTAGTGATAATGTCTTTGTTGCGACTGTTTATATCGATGAAGTGAAGAGTGCCTTTGATGCCGGTTCTATTAGTCGCGAGCATTTTGAAAAGCTTGCCATAGCGATTAATACCGGAACAAACCTACCTAGTGTTGCAACGCCAAATGGTCAGGCGGCCTTCTTGTTCTTGTTGACCTCTGCGATAGCGCCATTGGTGCGTTTATCATATGGCAAGATGGTGGTTATGGCCTTGCCATATACTGTGGTATTAGGTGTTGTTGGCTATCTAGGTGTTTATCTCACACTCTAGGCTATGAATGCTTGATATAGCCCGGCCTGTCCGGGCTTAATTATGGATGCTTTAAATGCCGGGCTGCCGGTCAGGCTAAGAGGCACAAAAAAGCCCGAAGCAAGATGATTGTTTCGGGCTGATATGAGTTCGGATTTATTCCTACCGTTAGTTGATATTATTACGTGTTTTAATATCCGTAATTAGCTGATCTTTATTTTCCCAAAGTGTATTTAACCAAGCTTGAAAAGCTGCTTTAAACTCAGGGTCGCTACTATAGTCTTTACCTAAGAACTCTTTAGGTATTTCTATTTTGTTAATATGGACGGTTACTTTCGAAATACGACCACAGAAGAGATCCCACGGTCCGATATCTTTATCGTGGTAAACAATTGTAAGATCCAGCATGGTATTCATTTGAGAGCCCATACTGCCTAGAACAAAAGCTGCTCCACCCGCTTTAGGCTTTAGCAGGTTTGTGAATGGGGACTCTTGGCGCGCATGCTTTTCCGGTGTGAAACGAGTACCTTCGAGGAAGTTAAATACTGATACTGGCGTTGTTTTAAACTTCTCACAAGCCTTTTGTGTGGTTTCCAGATCTTTACCGGCAAGTGATGGATCTTTCTTTATTTGTGCTGGAGTGGAGCGCTTCATGAAAGGGAAGTCCAAAGCCCACCAGCAGATGCCAATAATCGGTACCCAGATAAGTTCTTTTTTAAGGAAGAACTTAAGCATAGGGATTTTGCGGTTCAAGATTTTTTGAGTGATTGGAATATCTGACCAAGATTGATGATTACAATTTACAAAGTACCAATCATTTTTTGTTAGCCCTTCAACACTGGTAAAATCCCACTCAACCTTCAGAAACATTGCCATAAAAAAGTTGTTCATAGAAACCCAGTTTGTTGCACAGGCAATAAGGGTTTTAGTCACAATTTTTTTGACGATATTGATGGGAATGATGATCTTAAGCAGAGCGCCAACGACTAAAATAGGCATCCAGAGCAAAGTGTTCAGAATAACTAAAATCAGAATAATAGCCCCTTTAACTGGGCCAGGAAGAAAGCTGAGCATATATACCCCTCATAGTATTTTAGTAAAATTTTATCGAGAGACACCTACAAGTACAAGATTACAGCGTACGCATGTAAATATGGTGCTGCATTATCTATTTAATCTGGCTGTATAGTGCAAATAAGGTGGTGGCAATAGGTGGGAGGATAGTGCTCATGCTTACTGTTCTGGTTTAT
>NZ_LWGE01001375.1:0-4204 GCF_001635315.1 Oleiphilus sp. HI0123 | reverse complement strand
GCAACGTCGATACAATTGAAGTTTCAATTGATCATATCTATACCAGTCGCAATCTAATAGGCATGAACAATGTCTATGAAATTACCGTTCCACCTGTAAGTGATCAAGCCAGTTTTACGATTCAAGTGGGCGCTATGGTTATTACTTCAATCGACCAAGAACGGGTTCAAGGTAACGATGAGCTGATCTTAAGTGTTTCAGGCATGACAACTAACATCGACGACTACACCGTCTACTTCAGGACGCATACGGGTAGCATTGTCCACGCTGCAATTCATTCTCTGTCTCAGGGAAGCTTAGCGTTAAGATTACCTTCGCACGAAAATATGGAGGTGGGTCCAATTAGCGTTTATATCGAAAATACCGAAGGTATTCGAAGTAACGAAGTAGCGCTTACGTTTATCCCGGAAAAAGTAGAATTTATATCCAACGGTATGAATGAGTTTGGTCAATTAGAACTAGCAATGACTCAAGCACAAGGCCTACCAGATATCCGCTATGTGTTGAATGGATCAGCGCCAGAATACAACTACTCGGCACCGATTTCGGTTTCTGATGGCACCACGGTGACCGCTTATGTAATACAAAGGGTTTATGGCCAGGACTATGCATCAGAAGAATCTGAATTTACTCATTCGACCTGCCCTATTGCTGATATTCCTCAATCCAATAGCCCTAGTTGCCCATCCACCTACGATATCGAACTCGGCAGCTCGAATACTTTTAATCAGGCTATTACGATGGCCAATGAAAGTGATCCCAACTCGTATACTTCTTGCTCATACGGTCATGGCGCAAACTACTATGAAGACCCGGGAATACTTGACCGAGAGCAGTTCTACGTCAATGCCCAGCTGCATGGATTAAGTCGATATTGGCATGAAAATGGGCAGATCTCTTCTCAAGGCTATTATAAGGAGGGAAATTCTCATGGTCTGTCCGAAGCCTGGTATGACAATGGCATCAGAATGTCACAAAATTATACTTACAACGGCGAATACTGCGGAGCCCAGACAAGTTGGTATGAAAGTGGTCAAAAAGAATCCGAAGACTATTATGCTGATGGCGAGAAACACGGCCTCTCAAGCGATTGGTATGAAAATGGGAATAAGGAATTTGAAGCGCACTTCGCGAATGGCAGTTACCATGGCACGCTAAAACGATGGAACGAAGATGGTACACTACTTTACTGCTGGAACTACGTTAATGGGACAAGAGGCGACAGCTGCGCGCCTTAAAGTGCTAGCTAGATTGATTCGCACCTTCAGGCTAATTTAGCCTGAAGGTGCTTTAGTGACATCATCACCTATAGCTGCTTAAATACATGCCTGAACAACAACTTCTTGTTTGAGTTTAATAATCTATGCAGCTTCAAAAAATTGACCTAAACCTGTTCATTGTTTTTGATGTAATTTACCGAGAACGAAATCTGACTAAGGCTGCTGAGTCCCTTCATATCACTCAACCCGCTGTCAGTAACTCGCTAAGTCGTCTACGCCGTGTTTTTGATGACCCACTATTTGTAAGACAATCAGGTCACATGGTACCTACACCATTGGCTGACAACATAATATCCAGAGTACGTGCGGCCCTGGCCGGGCTGGAGAGCAGCATCACCGAGCATGATGACTTTAATCCGGAAACCTCTGATAAGAAGTTCTCGTTCGCGATGAACGACACCTCTGAGTCTTACCTGCTGCCAATATTGATGTCTTATTTGCAAGAACATGCACCCGGCATTTCAATTGAGAGCTTTCCTGTCGCACGTTCAGAACTATCGAGAGAGTTTGCCACGGGGCAGTTAGATTTTGCGCTCGACGTTCCTTTGGTTAACGATCCACAACTTGTGAATGAGTCTCTCGCCCAAGACCGTTTTGTCTGTGTCGCTAGCCACGATCACCCATCGCTAGACGGTAAAAGCCTAACACTCGAGCAATACCTTTCTTCGCCGCACATTCATATATCCAGCCGCCGACGGGGTCAGGGCTATATTGACCTGCACTTGAATCGACAGGGCCTACAACGGGATATTCGCTTACGAGTCCAGCACTCTAGGGCTGCTCCACCAATCGCGGCACAGACCAATATGCTGCTAACAATCCCTGAAACCCTGGCGAAAGATCACAAACTAGCGATCTACGACTTGCCCTTTGAATTACCTGATGTAGATTGGCATTTATACTGGCACAGCAATTACAGCCAGGATAAAGCACACCAATGGATGAGAAGCGTCATTATTGATATCTTTAATCAAGAAATAAGCTGAGTACATGTTTGATGAAACGCATTTTTTCGCATTCAAACTCATTATTAGTCTTCAACCTTCGCAACATCCTGGGTAATCATAATATCAATTGCGAAGTTCGGAATGATGGCCTGACATCGACAGCGGGTGAAACACCTCCGACAGAGGTGTGGGCTGAGCTTTGGGTCTCGAAAGAAAGGGATTATGAGCAAGCAGAAAAAATCATTGAAGAAGCGGTACACGGCGACCCCAAAGCGACTTCATGGTTTTGTGAGCATTGCTCTGAAGATAATGCTCCCGCGTTTGAATTATGCTGGAAGTGCGGTAGAGAACGCGCTATATAACTTAGGCTCCTGAAAACCTTTTAGCTAAGCACTTAATTCTATTAATTAATACCTTTCGAACTAAGCTTTATGCGCCATATTTCAAACCAGCTCTGCTATGTGAATAAATGCAATATAAACCGCATTTTCCTGGCTACATTTCATACAAACACTACAATTAGATAGTATTAGACCCCGGTCTATAGGCAGACCTATTGCCGCCTACATTCTATTTCTTTTTTATTATGACGATCACCCTTAGTACCTGTTGCTAATACGATGAGGTACGTAGTTAAGGAGAAAGCTCATGACAGTTCGTTCCGGTGAAGGTGATAAAAGCTGGTTCCACAGCAATCGTTTTACTCATGTTAATGATTCCTGGTTTTTCACGACGCGAGAAATGACCGAGGAAGGCCCCTTCCACTCTCGACAAGAAGCAGAAAGTGCTTTGGTGTTATACATCAGGCACGTAAATGATTCGTTTTTCAAAAATAGTGGCTAGCGTTACATTGATCTAACTTTCAAACTGGGATAATTGCGCCATTGCCTGTTTTGATACTGCATTTTGAAAGGTACTAGACCAGCCTAACAAGTATGCAGGAAGCCCGATCGCCTGACGAGACCAACGCCAAAAGTTGAAGTCATCGTGATGCTGGTAAATCAATCCATCTTTAAAGGTAATGTTTGCCTTAATCTTATTATTTACCTTTCGACCCGTTTTAGAAAACAAGTAATTTGCTTCCCAGTTCACTTCACCTTGTGTGTCGTTCACCTTAGCCACATTAAAACTAAGGTCGAAGTCTTTTGCGCGCGTGCAGAGCATTTTCCACATAAGCCCTACTTCTGCTCCCGATAAGGTAAAAGCCGGGTCTTTGAAGGTCGCCTCTGGGTGGTAGCATGAAGTCATTGTTTCCCAATCAAGCTTTTGAAAAGCCGTGTAAAAGCGTTCTAATAATTCTTGCTGTTGATTCATTTCTGCTCTCCTGCTCAATTCATATCATTTACATAATGATAGCGAGCACTTAGACTACTTGTAAGATGACTGATATGACATTATTAAACGACTAATAAGACAAATAAAAAGAATACCTTTTGCATTGGGATTTATGTTCACCCTAGCTCCCCTGTTTCTTCAGTCGCTGGGCTGTGGGATATTTTTTCTGTGTGTTCACAGTTGCTTGCAAACGATATTCAGTTAACAACAAGCCTAGTGGGCCCGTCTCATTCAAGTATTAATAGTAGTACACCTATTCGTATTAGCCCTACAGAAGACATTGGTCAGAAGCATTATGACTTGGTCATCATCGCGCCCCTCGGCCCTGTCCCGACTAATGGCTTTGATTTTGATGATGCGCTAATTCATTGGCTAGTAGACAGCCAGCGAAAAAGAGGCGCAGTGGCGTCAGTATGTACCGGCGCATTTCTTGTGGCGGCGACAGGTTTGCTTGATCAGCGTCGCGCAACCACACACTGGAAGTATGCCTCCCAGTTTCGACAACAATTCCCGCTTGTTGATTTACAGATTGATAGCATGCTGACTCATGATGGAACATTATTCTGCTCAGGCGGCGCCTACGCATTTCAAGACCTCTGCCTTTATTTAATTGAAACGTTTTTTAGTCGCTCGCTCGCCGAA
>NZ_LWGE01001374.1:0-3956 GCF_001635315.1 Oleiphilus sp. HI0123 | reverse complement strand
CTGATTCTTTTTGTCGTAATGATTACAATTATTTCGCACGCCAGACACATACTCATGCCTAGTTAATCTCTCTAACATCTTCTAAAGGAATAGCGCCCATACCGGCTAAGTTAAGCGAAATGGCACCACCAGTCCCGATCGATACGCTACTCACATTGGCGGAAAGCAAGGTCGTAATTTGACTTACATCTCCTCCTTGATTCGATTCAGCAGCGATCGTGTAATTGTCATAGGGCATCTGCTCCCCCTTGCTATTTGTTCCATCCCACGAGAATGGTACAGAACCGGCAAGTTGTTGCCCCATATCCACCTGATTAACCAACTCACCAGAACCGTTAAAGATACTTACCTTTAATGAACCTGTACTGGCTTCAAGATCAACCAATCCACTAATTGTTCCGTCTGCCGCCATGGGAGCTTCAGTACCTGGCACCAAAACCGTTCGCCCAACCATTGCAGAAGCCTGCAAAGCCTGACTAGACTGATACTGGGTTGCAAAACTTTCTACTTGCGAACTTAGTTTCTGCATTTCTTCAAGAGAGCTAAACTCTGCTAACTGAGAAATGAACTCACCATTATCTTGAGGGTCCAGCGGGCTTTGATTCTCCATCTGGGCAATCATCAACTCCATAAACTCATTCTGACCTAGATCAGACGAACCTTGTGTTTTGGTCGTCGGTTCATAGCGGTAGTCTGATAAAGCATCAGCAGAAGACACCGTTGTATTTATATCTGTCATAAGATTTAGCCCCTTACTGACCTAGCGTTAACAAACGCTGCATCATTGTTTTTGCCGCATCCATTACATCAATATTGGTTTGAAAGCTTCGAGAAGCAGAAAGCATGTCAGCCATCTCTTCAACGACATTTACATTCGGGTACATCACATATCCCTGCTCATCAGCCAACGGGTGGTCAGGCTGGTAACGCATATCCAAAGGTGCATCACTTTCAACAATCCCTTTTACTTCAACACCTACCGACTCAGGCGTCTGCTGTAAGAAATCCCCACCAACTGCCTGGCGCATGGCATCTTCTTGGACAGCCGAAAAGATGGGCTTTCGGGCGCGATATACTTCATCAATACTACTTGCCGCACTGTCTGCATTAGCAATATTACTAGCAGTGGTATTCAAGCGAATAGATTGAGCAGCCATGCCGGATCCGGCAATATCAAAAATCTGACTAAGAGACATATTTATTCACCCCGAATCGCATTGGTTAGTGACTTGAACTTGCCATTCAAAAACTGGAAGCTGGATTGGTATTGCAAGGTATTCTTCATAAACTCTGCCATTTCTTCTTGGGTATCAACGGTATTACCGTCAACAGATGGCTGGCTGGGCGTTCGATAAAGCAACTCATTGCTTCCGCTCGAGTTAGCATGAGGCAAGTGCTGTCCGTTCGTGGTCGCCATCTCGAGAGACTTTGCGCCTCCCTGGCTAGCCATTTCATTACCCAGGACCGCTTTGAAGTCTATATCTCTTGCCTTAAATCCGGGTGTATCTGCATTAGCCAAGTTATTAGCCAACACCTCAGCACGGTTAACACGTAACTCCAGCGCTTGTTCGTGAATTCCTAATGCATTGCTGAATGAAATCGACATCGATACTCCCACTTGCTTCATCATAAAGTTTCTACGATTAGATAAAGCAATTGCGATGCCAACCAATAAATATTTTTTTAATACTTAAAAATCAAATACTTATGGTTTTATGGAGTTTTTTAGATCGGCAATTCCTATCCTTTTAGATTTGCCGTTTTTTGAGGGAACAAGCGAAGATATCACCTGGGTTGACCCAATTTATAGTCAGAGGAAAATCGCCTAGCACTACCATGGGACAAAGTAATCCTTACTAGCAACAGGCGCTAACTTTTTGGCTTCGGCAAGCGGTGTACCAATATATAAGAAGCCCACGATAGACTCCTCGAGCGATAAACCCAGGCCTTGCTTCACGTCGCCATTCAATGCCATTTCTCCGGTACGCCAAATACCACCAAAGCCCTGCGCCTGAAGCGCTAACAACATATAACCCACCGCAACGCCGCAGGACACAACCTGCTCTTCGAAAGGTACTTTAGGGTGTTCGATGTTTTTGGACACAGCAACGATGATCTTGGGTGCCCGAAGCGGCATTGAGCGGTATTTATTTTCTTGCGCTTCACTAAGCTTTCCCTCATTCGCTTCAGCAGCCTGACAAAACAAATCACCCAGACGATGTAACGAGTCCCCTTCGATCACAAGAAATCGCCATGGCTTTAAGCATTTATGGTCAGGCGTCCTAAGCGCTGCTTGAAAAACAGTTTCCATTTGATCAGGGCTTGGGGCAGGAGCACTCAAGCGAGGATGAGAAACCCTGGACTTCAATATTTCCAACACCGCATGAGAGCCCGCCTCATCAATTGTTTTATGCTCATTCATACCCGCGTATCTCCTGCTTTAATATAAGCTACCTAACCTGCACTATTCTTTTCAGGTGAACATAATGATATAACCACATTTAGATCACGAAACCTTAGTGCAAGCGCTATTTCCCAAGAACGAAATTAAAACAGTGTAAGCAAAATTTGTCTATATATAAGGGAACTGATAACCTTTGCTGCTTATCAGAGATGTATGAAAAAATGATCCCATTGAAAATATCTAATAAAAAATCGTCAACACAGAATAAGGCGACACAACACTCCACCGACAAAATAGATACGCCACCGTCAGTCATGCCCGCATACAACGGCAGGGTTTTGGCTTATTTGACGTCTAGTATCACGATGGCGGTCGGTGTTCTTGAAGGACATTTCCACGACTACTTGATCTGGTTTATTCCTGCGGCCATGTTATGGCCACACCTTCTTTACTTTGTTATTAGACATTTAAAGCTAGAGCAAAGCGCTGCAGCACGTGAGAACACACTACTAATAGATGGCGCTTTGGTCGGTGTCATTATTGTACTAATTGACTTCAGCCCGACGGCAACCATATTCAATATTCTCATGGCGAGTTTTAGCTTCATCGTCGTTGGAGGTATGTCGACCTGGCTCAAAGGCAACCTAATCTTACTTACCTCCACCATTATTTCCTCCATGATATTCGGCCTTGACTTCGCGCCTCACGCACCAATGATTGTCGATCTAGTGGCCGGTATTAGCGCTACAGTCTATGTCTCGGTTACTGCTTACTATACCCACCAACAAGCCGAAGCCTTACATAAGGCCAAGCACCAGATTCAGACACAAAGAGAGCAGTCTATATCGCTTTCTCACAAGCTTGCTAAATACCTATCTCCACAAGTCTGGCAGTCAATTTTTACCGGCGAACGTGACGTGCGCCTGGAAACACAGCGCAAGCGTCTATCTATCTTCTTCTCTGACATCAAAGGTTTTACAGAGCTGTCGGAAGAAATGGAACCCGAAGGTTTGACCGAGCTGCTGAACAACTACTTCAACGAAATGTCGCAAATCGCCTTAAAATACGGCGGCACAATCGATAAGTTTATTGGCGACAGTATTATGATTTTCTTTGGTGACCCAACCAGTCGTGGCGCTAAAGAAGATACGATGGCTTGTGTTTCCATGGCAATTGAGATGCGTAAGCACATGAAGATACTGCGTCAAAAGTGGAAGAGCCAAGGAATCAAGACGCCACTGCAAATTCGGATTGGGATCAGTACGGGCTTCAGCACTGTAGGAAATTTTGGCGCTGAAAACCGCATGGACTACACCATTATCGGCAAGGAAGTTAACTTGGCTTCTCGCTTGGAAGCACTATCAGAGCCAGGCGAAATCCTGGTTTCTTACGAAACTTTCTCTCTGATAAAAGATAAGGTTATGTGTCGTGATAAGGGAGAGATTACCGTTAAAGGCTTCGCTAGACCCGTTCCGATTTATCAAATCGTTGACCTTAGACGCGATATCGGTGCCGGTCAGAGCTTCATAGAGCATGAAGCTGAAGGGTTTGC
>NZ_LWGE01001373.1:0-7748 GCF_001635315.1 Oleiphilus sp. HI0123 | reverse complement strand
ACAACTATAGCAGTTACCTTCACAAAGCGGTCTTTTGGCGGGTTTTGCTTTTTGGCAGCTGTGATGAGACAGCCGACATTTTCGAACTATCACATTGTCCGCTTTTCTGTCATTACCGCGCAGGCGGTAATCTATTTTTTAAGTGACGTTGATTGTGCCATTAGCTGCCGTTGAAGCTTGGTTTAGATTTGGCCTAAATATAACATTTACGAACGCTCATGGAATGCTGGCTTTGAGCACAAAGCGCTAGTTTATTAGCTCCAAGATATTTTCGACTGACAACATACCAGGATTACAAGTACGTATGCAAAATTACCGTTTTAATCACTTATTTAGATAAGGGTAATGCAGCCAGTTTTAAAATTGAGCCAATGCTTACACTCGACCTAAAACGCTCTTTTCTCATTGAAACTGTTGTAAAAGGTTATCCCTTTGAATACTCTCACCAAAGATATTTTTTAGCTGTAAAAAACAAACCAACATATTGATTGGAAACCTCAAAGACAATTGGTAAATCATAGCTACAAGATACATTTCAACATTCGCTTTATGTGCAAAGTACGGGTATTTATGCGAGAACCAATTTCAGTCAGTGTATTTCTTTATCGAGAAACTAGAAACCAAAGACAGTATCTGTTGTTAAAGCGGGTACCTCGCCCAGACTTAGCTCTTTCTGGTTTTTGGCAAAGTGTTACTGGGGGGAAAGAGCTAGGCGAGAGCCTTCAAAAAGCTGCGATCCGAGAAGTTTTCGAAGAGTCAGGTATATGCATCTCAAATATTGGTAAGTCAATCTACCAGTATGAATACGCTATTAAACCAGAGTGGCAATCAAAGTACGCAAGAGAGCACAATACTATTCAAGAATTCGTTTTCTCTGCGCCTGTAAGTACCGACCCAATATTATCCAGCGAACATTGTGAGTTTGGCTGGTTCAGTTTTGAGAGAGCTAAAGCAATGTTAGAATTTCAACTTAGCATCAAAGCATTAGCGGTTATTGAGGCTTCGTTAGCTACATAATATACTTAAAAACCCCTTTCCTACCGCACAAAAAAGCAGCGCTGTAGTCACAAAGAGATCAACTCTGTTTATACAATTTTACAACCGAAGGAAGTTTCGTGAAATTATCGCTAATGGCAGCAATATCAAAGAATGGAGTCATAGGGAACGGCCCAGATATACCGTGGAGCGCAAAAGGAGAGCAGTTACTATTTAAGGCAGTCACCTATAATCAGTGGCTTTTAGTCGGACGAAAAACCTTCACGTCTATGGGAGCTTTGCCTAATCGTAGATATGCTGTCGTAACCCGTTCAAGCTTCACATCAGATGATAAGAATGTCTTAGTATTTTCAACGATCGAAGATGCTCTAATCCATTTAGAGAAAATAACAGATCATGCAATTGTATGTGGTGGCGGCGAAATATATAACAGCTTAATCGGCAAAGTTGATACCTTACATATTTCAACTATCGACATTGAGCCCGAGGGGAATATCTATTTCCCGAAAATCCCTAGTAGTTTTAAGCTAGTTTTCACTCAAGACTTCGTGTCCAACATAAATTATAGTTACCAAATATGGCAAAATGATTAAGAGGCCTTGATGCGCCTCCAGTCTTATAGAATAAACTGTTGGGTACGCCTAGATGACAAAGTACGAATTATACCTTTGCGATACAAGTGGAGAGCACACACCTGTTGCAATGTTTATATCCAATACACCTTTTCTACCAGTTTCGGTCGGAGAAAGGTTTGATGACCACGGTTGGGATAGGCTCGATGGTGTTGGACGGATCGCATCCGAACAATCTCCTAAGAGGTATATTGTGCACTCAATTAAGCATACGATACTCACTAAGCAAGATATCTTGACGGTCCAGTATTGGCTAAACTTAGAGCCATATGACGGACCAAGGTCGGCAGCATGGGGTGATTGTTAGTGGCGCCCACCAAGGATCCGCCCCTCTGAGTAAACGCTAATTTCGAACAGACGTTCGTTATCGACGAACTAATTCTATAAGATGTTGCAGTTCGAACTTCACCTACGAAAATATAAAAGTGATCTTAAACAATTAGATCACCCTTGAGTAAGGTGACAAAGCTAATTATGTTTCATTTTATCTAGCCTAACTTTTTCCCCAGAAGTTCTCAAAAACCAGCTCATTCAAGTCGAATTTTTCTGACCATTTTTCCATCACGAGCATCGGTTTCTCATAGAACCCATCAACATGACCAATACACAGAATCGCAACGGGATGGCTTCCTTGAGGCATTTCAAGAAGCTGTTTAAGGTCCTCCGGTTCAAACAAAGATACCCATCCCATGCCTACACCTTCGGCGCGAGCGGCTAGCCACATATTTTGAATGGCGCAGGATAAGGATGCCAGATCCATTTCTGGCAAGGTCCGTCTTCCAAATATATGTTCATCGCGTTTGTCAGGCAACGCAGCTACAATTACTTCTGAACATTGAAGTATGCCCTCTACCTTCAGTTTGAGAAAATCTTGCTCACGCTCTCCTAGGGCTTGCGCAGTAAATTTTCGCTCTTTATCCACGAGTAAATGAATTGAGTGCTTAATATCGTAATTCTTGATTCGGATAAAACGCCAAGGCTGCATTAATCCAACACTAGGCGCCAAGTGAGCTGCCGCAAGAATTCTACCGAGCGTAGTTTCTTCTAGCGGCTGACCATTAAAATGGCGCATATCCCTGCGCTCAGCCATAACGCGGTATATTGCCTTTTTATCGGCTTCAGGATAACTGAACGACTTACTCATGACTTAGAGCCCATCTCATCATCCTTACGGCTATTGGCGATGCGCAAGCGGCGTTTTATCACTGGCGCTAGCTATTTTCTCTTTTTCTTCATCGAGTATTTCTTGAGGAAATTGTCTCATGAAACAATTACAAATCCCGTCACCTATCATGGTTCGTGGCCCCATTGGGTGTCCGATATGTTTGTAAACGCCATGGGAATGCCCATGACTATGTGAGTGGCCATGAGAGTGGCCATGAGAGTGTGAGTGGTCATGAGAATGACCGTGTGAATGTTCATGACTAGGTGAGTCATCGTGCGAATGACTGCTTTCAGACACGCTGCCATTTGGATTATTCGGGTCAAATTCAGCATGATGGTGATGCACGTCAACCTCTCCTGCCGCCAGCCTCCGCTTGAACGATGACATTAAGTTTTCTGGCAGTAACTGATTCGTCATAATTTCACGCACACGAACTTCAAATGCATCGATAACTTTTTCATGATCATTAAGATAAGGCGTCTTAATGAACTCGCTATCAGGAAACTGTCCGGCGACATGGTCTACATATCCGTAAATACGTTTAATTAACCTGCCTGTGAACAGAAAATACGGTGCCACCACTATTTTTTTAAAACCGAGTTTTACCAATCGCTCCAAGCCTTCTCCAACCGATGGGTAGGTTACCCCTGAGTAAACCGTATCAGCCCAGCCAAAACCCATATTCTCATTGACGATTCGAGTCAGTTTAGCCACTTCCGCGTTTGCCATGGTATCTGACGTTCCGCGCCCTACAACCACTAGCATAGTGTCATAAAGTTGATCTGGAGGGTTGTTGGAGTCTAGCCCGAGTGACTCATATATTCTTGCTTGAAACGCCTCGATCATCGCTTCGTGCAAGCCGAGTTCATTGCCGTAAGCGACTTTCACGTTCCCCTTTTTCTCTTCGAATGTCGTCAATACAGATGGAATGTCGTTCTTTGCGTGAGTTGCGGCAAACAACATTCCTGGAACCGCGTAGATCTCTTCGACACCTTGATCAATTAACGAGTTTAGACCCATATGAATGTTGGGTGCGGAGAACTCCAAAAAGCCATATTCGACAGGCATATCTGGAAATCGTTTTTTTAGTCCTGCTGCGACACGCCCAAATTCACGCTCTGCGCCTTTGTCTCGACTGCCATGGCCACAGACCATAATGCCACGTTTTACTTCCACTGATTGATCAGCCATATTGCCTCTCCATTTGTATGTCGTTTGCGGTGCCAGCAAAATATTTTTTTAATGCGTGCATGCTTTGTTTAATTTTATGATTTAGTTCCGTCACTTGTTGGACGTTTTGTATATCGACAAAGCCTATCCTAATTAAAGAATGCCCTTTACCGATTTTGATTAATCGAAGTAAAACACCGTGCTGTGCAAACACTTCGAATAGTCGTTTTGCTTTTTCATCTTCGAGGGTATAGGTCGAAAACAACAATTGGTGGGCTTCTGATACATCGCCCCCTTGTTCTCGCAATTGAATAAATAAACCTTGCCACAGCTTTTGGTTATCTCGAGACAAGTCGAGGTATCGCTGGCGCGCGTCAGCTTGCCATTGCGCATCAAGAAACGCTCGAGTCGCTATTTCTTGGGCAGGCCCATTGACATCCCAAACACCAATGAAAGCCTTCATCTCATGCAAAAGCGTTTGGCCCGCAAAAACAAAACCGAGCCTCAAGCCTGGTAAGCCAAAGAATTTACCGAATGATCTTAATACCACCATATTCGCTGCAAAATTAGCACCCAAAACACTTTGCTCAGGACAGAGGTCTGCAAACGCTTCATCCACGATTAACGCAGCGCCCTCAGTAAGTTGTGATGACCAATACTTCAATGTTTCGGGTGAGAAAGTGATGCATGTGGGGTTGTTTGGATTTATCACCAGCAAATGAAATGCGTCGCCAGATGCAAGCCGTTTTTCTATGACTTTTTTTGCGTCATCAACGTTGTTCGATGGATAATAAACCAACTCCGCCCCATGCTGACGCCAGGCCTCGGCGTGCTCTTGATAACCGATATCAGGCAAGACAATCGGAAAATTCTTCAGGCACTTTGGCAGCGAAGCAATAGTTTGTTGTGAGCCATTTGTCGCAAAGAAATCATGCTGCCCGTAATAGCCTCGAACGGCGCTGCGAAAATTATCCTTCTGATATGGCATTCGAGTTAAGTACTCTGTAGATATATCCACGTCTGGGTAATGCATAGGGCTAATGCCCGTCGAGAGGTCAATCCACTTTTCTATAGGGACACCATAGCATTTTGATGCCGTTTCGAGATCTCCCCCATGAAGAATTCGGTCGTCAACTCTACTCATCATGCCTGCTCCTGCTTTTCATCCAAAGCCAAGAGCACATCCTGTAATTTTTCCGGATACTGGCCAGGAGCACCCCAAAGCCCACGTTGCGTCGCTTCTAATAAGCGTTCTGCCATTTCTTCAAGCACAGAGGGGTTGTTCTCCAAGAGAAAATTGAGGTTATCCGAGTCGAGTATCAAGGTATCAGTCACGGCCTCGTATTGATAATCATCAATCAGATTGGTGGTGGCATCATAGGCGAACATATAATCAATGCTCGCCCCCATCTCAAAGGCACCTTTGTAACCATGCTCTCGCATCGCATGAATCCATTTAGGGTTTAACACTCGCGAACGGACAACCCGGTTCAGCTCCTCTTTCAAGGTTCTAATCTTAGGAGATGACGGGTTGGAATGGTCATTGTGATACATCGTTGGTGCATCCCCCGAGAACACTTCAACCGCGTTGCTCATGCCCCCTTGGAACTGGTAATAATCATCAGAGTCCAAGATGTCGTGCTCTCTATTATCCTGGTTTTGCGAAACCACCTCTAATTGCGACAATCGAAAACGGAAAGCTTCCTTGGCATCGACACCGTCTCCCGCCTCGTTACCGTAGGCATAGCCACCCCAATTCAGATAGGCATCGGCTAGATCACTCTTTTGCTCCCAACAACGCTCGTCTATCAAGCCCTGTAGACCCGCACCATAAGCGCCGGGCTTACTACCAAACACACGATAACTCGCCTGCCTTCTAGCCAAATCGGCATTTAACCCCGTCAGTGTTAGTTCATCGATACGCTCTAACACATGCTGTTGAATGATGTTCTCGTTTCCAGGTTCTTCGATATCGACAATCGTTTGCACGGCCGCATCAAATAATTTCATGACGTTAGGAAATGCATCTCTGAAAAAGCCCGAGACCCGCAAGGTCACATCGACACGAGGTCGTTGCAGCAATTGGGTGCTCAGCACTTTAAAATCAACAACACGGTTAGATCCCGGCGCCCAAATAGGTTCGACGCCCATCAGAGCAAAAGCCTGAGCGATATCATCGCCACCGGTTCGCATGGTTGCCGTACCCCAAACTGACAAACCTAGCTGTTTGGGATAATCACCATGCGCTTGAAGATGACGTTCGATCAAAGCTTGGGCCGAACGCTTTCCTATTTCCCACGCCGCCGGGGACGGTATGGCACGATTATCAACGGAAAAGAAATTACGCCCTGTCGGCAAGGTATCCAATCTTCCTCGCGTTGGTGCGCCACTCGGGCCAGGGTCAATGCGCTTACCTCTTAAGCCCTTGATGATTGAGCCCAACTCCAGTTCTGCACTTTTTCTCAACGCAGCTAAGAGCACGTCTTTTGTATAATTGAGCTGCGCTAGTGTAGAAGGTAATTGCGCAAGCAACGGAATTGATTCGTCAGACAAGACATAGGTTTCTACTAGCTTTTTGGCAAGCAGTTCTAGTCGCTCACGTGTATCCGCTTCGGTACGCCAAAGTCCTTCATCTAGTTCGGCTAAGCATTCAGGTCTCGTGCCCTCCCAAGCTTCCGCACCTGCAGACAGTGGATCAAATAGATCATCGTCACCTTTAATATCTAAATCCAGAACCAGGTTATGAAGAATTCCCTGACTGTGTTTCTCACCACCACGAGGCAAGCGCAGTAAGGCCACTATCGTATCCGAAAGCTTCTCCTTGTTTGGCAGCACCCCTAGTATATGCAGACCATGTCGTATCTGCGCTTCCTTGATGTCACATAAATACGCATCGAGCCGATTTAGTACAGCGTCTTCATCTGACGTATCTTCAGTGCCAAGTTCGTCTAGCACATTGCTATCTTTTACCTGATCCAAAATCGCTTTTCGGAGATAGACTTCGCGCTTGTCGTCCATTCCCATTGCCTGGTAATACTCATCGACTAGCGACTCTAACTCGGCTAGTGGTCCATAGGTTTCAGCCCTTGTCATGGGTGGCATTAGATGATCGATAATGGCCGCTTGGGTTCGCCTCTTTGCTTGAGCACCCTCACCTGGGTCATTCACAATAAACGGATAAAAATGCGGCATAGGGCCAAGCGCAATATCAGGCCAACATTCTGATGATAAGGCCGAGCCTTTTCCGGGTAACCATTCCAGATTGCCATGTTTACCAACATGAATCACCGCTTCCACCTTATAGACATGTCTCAGCCAAAAATAGAAAGCTAAGTAGTTGTGCGGTGGGATCAAATCCGGGTCATGGTAGTTTGCGACCAGATCAATATTGAATCCTCGTGCAGGTTGAATACCAACAAAGATCTCGCCCAAACGAATACCCGATATCATCAGTCGCCCTTGCCGAAACTTGTTGTCGTCCTCTGGCTGTCCCCACTGATCTATTACTGCTTTCTGTGACGATTCGGGTAACGCAGAAAACAGCTTCTTATAGGTCTCGACACAAAGACTTTGCCAACATGGCAAATGGTGCAAGGTATTTGGATTATTGGTGACAGAAGTTAGCAATGCTTCGATCAATGCATTTCCCGATTCGGGAATATCGCTAACGGGGTAACCAGCATCGGCCAAGGCACTCAGAATTTGGCAGGCTGAATTGGGTGTGTCTAACCCAACGCCATTCCCTATCCGGCCATCCTTCGTCGGATAATTCGCGAGTATCATCC
>NZ_LWGE01001372.1:0-3203 GCF_001635315.1 Oleiphilus sp. HI0123 | reverse complement strand
CTAGATACGCTGAAGTGGTTGTTGGTGCTTTGTTTGGTGTCAGCGGGCGTGGTGGGTAACTACTATTTTGAAGCAGAATCTCTGTTGTACAGAGTGCTTGCGCTACTTGTTTTGGCATTTGTTGCTGGATGGGTTGCCGTTCAAACGACAAAAGGGCAGGCCTTTGCGAAGTTGGTCTCTGAAGCTCGTTTAGAGATTCGTAAGGTTGTATGGCCTACTAAGCAAGAGTTGACCCAGACGACAATGATAGTTGTTGTTTTTGTGTTAGTGGTTGCGCTTATTTTATGGGGTGTCGACTCCCTGATCGGCTGGATTGTTTCCAGTATTATAGGGTAGTAGGAGAATCACGATGTCCAAAGCTTGGTATGTAGTTCATGCCTATTCAGGTTACGAAAAGCAGGTAATGCGCTCGTTGCAAGAGCAGGTTGCTTTGAAAGGCTTGGAAGCAAAATTTGGTGAAATACTGGTTCCTACAGAGGAAGTGGTAGAAATGCGCGAAGGTAAAAAGCGCAAGAGTGAGCGTAAGTTTTATCCAGGCTACGTTCTTGTGCAAATGGAAATGGACGACGATGCTTGGCATTTGGTTAAGTCCACTCCAAGAGTGTTAGGCTTTATTGGTGGTACTGCTGAAAGACCTGTGCCAATTACTGATCGTGAAGCTGATACGATTCTTCAGAAGATAGAGACGGGTGCAGAGAAACCTCGTCCTAAGACCTTGTTTGAAGCTGGTGAAGTGGTTCGGGTTATCGATGGGCCGTTTGCAGACTTTAATGGTGTTGTTGAGGAAGTAGATTACGAGAAGAGCCGCGTTAAAGTAGCGGTTCTGATTTTTGGTCGCTCTACCCCTGTCGAACTAGAGTTTGGGCAAGTAGAAAAAGACTAAGCAAGTAAGATTTTATCTGCTCACTTTGCGAACTGCAAAGTGGGCTTTTTCTGTCTATACGGGGAGCTATTGAAGCGTTTGAACCCGAAGGAGTAAAAAATGGCAAAGAAAGTTGATGCTTATATCAAGCTTCAGGTAGCCGCTGGTAAAGCGAATCCAAGTCCGCCGGTTGGTCCTGCACTAGGTCAGCACGGTGTTAACATCATGGAATTCTGTAAAGCGTTTAACGCTCAGACTCAAGGTGTTGAACCAGGTCTGCCAGTTCCTGTTGTAATTTCTGTATATAGTGACAAGAGTTTTACTTTTGTCATGAAGACCCCACCTGCATCTATTCTGTTGAAGAAAGCTGCTGGTATCACTAGTGGTAGCGGTCGTCCTAATACTGAGAAGGTTGGAACTGTTACTCGCGCTCAGTTAGAAGAAATTGCTAAAACTAAAGACCCTGACTTAAATGCAGGTGATATGGATGCTGCAGTAAGAATTATTGCTGGTACAGCGCGTAGCATGGGACTTAATACTGAGGGTGTTAACTAATGGCAAAATTAACAAAGCGCCAAAAGTTGGTGCAGGAAAAAGTTCAAGCAGAAAAAGCGTACACGGTAGAAGAAGCGGTAGCTTTGCTTGCTGAGCTTTCAAACGGTGTTAAGTTTACTGAGTCGGTAGATGTTGCTATCAACCTAGGTGTTGATGCGCGTAAATCTGACCAGGCTGTTCGAGGTTCTACAGTACTACCAAATGGAACTGGCAAAACAGTTCGTGTTGCTGTGTTTACTCAAGGTGAAAATGCAGAGAAAGCTAAAGAAGCTGGTGCTGATATCGTTGGTATGGACGAGTTGGCTGCTGAAGTTAAAGCTGGAAACATGGATTTTGACGTAGTTGTTGCATCTCCGGACGCAATGCGTGTAGTTGGTCAGTTAGGTCAAATTCTTGGTCCACGCGGTCTAATGCCAAACCCGAAAGTTGGTACAGTGACGCCAGACGTAGCGACTGCCGTTAAAAATGCAAAAGCTGGTCAGGTTCGTTATAGAACTGACAAGAACGGTATTGTTCATACTATCGTTGGTAATGTTGAGTTCTCAGCTGATTCGATTAAACAGAATATCGAAGCATTGTTGGCTGACTTGAAGAAGGCTAAGCCTGCTTCTGCAAAAGGTGTTTATTTGAAGAAAGTTACACTTTCTTCAACAATGGGTCCTGGTCTACTTATTGATCAGAGCTCAGTGTCTTCATAAGAAGATATGTTAAAGAATACTTTGGAGTCTGAGCCTAGCTCGGGCTGTCAAAGACCGCAGGTGTTGGCTATTTATTAATTTAGAGTGCTAACTTAATCTCCTGCGCAGACGGTGTGTGGACTCTCTTAAATGAGTTGTATCTCCGCCGTAGGTCGCTCCCTGTTTATGCTAACAGGGGGTGGAACTAAGTGGTCAGCTTCGGCTGACTCTCTTGAGGAGAAAACCAATGGCAATTGGAATCGAAGACAAAAAGGCGATTGTCGCCGAAGTCAACGAAGTTGCTGGCGGTGCTTTATCTCTTGTGATGGCTGATTATCATGGCGTTGACGCTAATGATATGACAGGCCTTCGTAAAGAAGCTCGTGAAGGCGGAGTTTATCTTCGTGTCGTTCGAAACACCTTAGCAAAGCGTGCGGTAGAAGGAACAGAGTTTGAATGTGCAGCTGAAGCGTTGGTTGGTCCAACAATTCTTGCATTTTCTTTGGAAGATCCAGGTGCGGCAGCGCGCTTGTTGAAAGATTTTGC
This sequence comes from Oleiphilus sp. HI0123, assembly GCF_001635315.1. Lineage (NCBI taxonomy): Bacteria > Pseudomonadati > Pseudomonadota > Gammaproteobacteria > Oceanospirillales > Oleiphilaceae > Oleiphilus > Oleiphilus sp. HI0123. Next base: position 563 of record NZ_LWGE01001372.1, on the reverse strand, counting down.
TAAAGAAAAAGAAGCATTCGAGATAAAAGCATTAGCGGTTGGTGGTGAACTACTGGGTGCAGATCAGATCGATCGTTTGGCTAAGTTGCCAACGCGCGATCAGGCGTTGGGCATGTTGGCCAGCGTTATTCAAGCACCTATTACCAAGCTTGCACGTACATTCAACGAAGTTCCTTCGAAGGTTACTCGTGCAGTGGCAGCAGTTCGCGATCAGAAGAAAGACGCAGCTTAATTATTTTTTATATAACTTACATTTAGGAGAATGGGACCATGTCTCTATCTAAAGACGATATTTTAAATGCAATCGCTGAAATGAGCGTAATGGACGTTGTTGAACTAGTTGAAGCAATGGAAGAGAAATTCGGCGTATCTGCAGCTGCTGCTGTAGCTGCTGCTCCTGCTGCTGGCGGTGACGCTGGTGGTGCTGCTGCCGCTGAACAGACTGAGTTTGACGTTGTTCTTGCAGGCGCTGGCGACAAGAAAGTTAACGTAATCAAAGCAGTTCGTGCTCTTACAGGTCTTGGCCTTAAAGAAGCGAAAGCAATGGTTGATGGTGCTCCATC
>NZ_LWGE01001371.1:0-1399 GCF_001635315.1 Oleiphilus sp. HI0123 | reverse complement strand
AGTCTCAACGTACAGAATACTAACCGAGCGCCTGTCATCAATACGATGAGCTTAAATGATGGGCTAGAGAATACACCCTATAGCTATAGCTTGGATGCTGTTGACCCCGATAACAATCAGCTTACCTACACGCTACAAAGTGCGCCTCTTGGCATGAGCATCAATTCAAGTGGCCTAATTCAATGGGTACCTAGCTATGATGAAGCTGGTATTCACTCTGTCACAATCACTGTTAGTGACACGGACGGGTTAAGTGCTAGTAAATCATTTAGTTTGAATATTGTTAACGTGAATAGAGCGCCTATTGCACAGGCTCAGAACCTAAGCTCTGATGAAGATACAAACTTACCAATTATTCTTTCTGGGCAGGATGATGACGGTGATGGAATCACTTTCAATCTGATCGGCTCGCCCTCAAACGGGACATTGGAAGGTATAGAACCGAGCTTCACTTATACTCCAAACGAAAATTTCTATGGTAGTGATACCTTGACCTTTAATGTCAACGATGGCCAAGAAGACTCGAACATCGCAACAATTACAATTAATGTGCTTGCCGTTAATGACGCGCCAGTAGCACAAAGCCAAACGCTCGAAACGATAGAAGATATGGTGCTTGCTATTACGCTAACTGGCTCAGACATAGACGGTGATACGCTAAGTTATCAAATTAACAATGCTCCAACTAATGGCACCTTATCGGGTGATTTGCCAAATATCACTTATACACCAAACCTGGATGTTGTCGGTGAAGATAGTTTTACCTATAGCGTAAGTGATAGCAGTCTTTCTTCAACGTCGGAAACGGTTTCGATTACGGTGACTAAGGCAAACCAAGCGCCCGTTATCACATCGGCGCCGATTAATTTTGTGTTGTCTGGAGATACCTGGACTTATGAACTTACTGCGACGGATGAAGATGGTGATCCGATTACGTTGTCAGCACCGTCACTTCCTGAGAATGCAACTTTTGATGCGCAGACTGGGTTAGCAAGTTGGTCAACTGAAGGGCTTACGCAGGGTGAGCATCAGTTTGTGTTTGCTGTGCAAGATAGTCATGGTGCTTCGGTGGAGCAGAGCGTGCGTGTTGATGTTATTCCTAACGAACGTACCACCACTCACGAAGGGACTGAGTTTAGATTTCCAGTCAGTATTAACTACTTTGAACCCGAAGATACGACTTATCATATCCATGTCGTTTCTAGGTTTGAGGGCACTGATGCAGTGATTAGTATTCCGGCCCTTGGTTTGAGCGAGCAGCTTACTTTGTCGGCAAATCAAATATCGTCAATCAGCATTTCGGGGACAGAGTTGTTTGAAGCGGGCCTGTTGGAAAAACAGTCGGTTCTTACAGATGGTGCAGTGCACGTCTCATCAAACAATAATATATCTGTTTATG
>NZ_LWGE01001370.1:0-5251 GCF_001635315.1 Oleiphilus sp. HI0123 | reverse complement strand
AGGATTCTAATTCAAAGCGACTCTCAAGATGAAGAGGATCTTTGGTAGCTGCTCATTTAGAACTACCGCTTCTCATCTTTTTCTTGAGCAACATCTGGCCCCATAATGATTGCGATCCAGCGGGTCTCGTCACTGCTTTCAAAGGCAATTTTTAACAGCATGGTCAGTGGGACAGACAGTAACATCCCCACTGGCCCAAGCACCCAACCCCAAAATACCAAAGACAAGAAAACAATCAAAGTAGAAAGCCCTAAGCCCCGCCCCATATAGCGCGGCTCAATAACATTGCCCATCAAGGTATTAACAAATAAATAACCCGCTGCAACCAACAACATATGCAAAGGCCCTAATTGAATTAAGGCCAACAACATCACGGGTACTGCTGCGATAATGGAACCAATATTCGGTACAAAATTTAGAAGATAAGCAATTAAAGCCCACAACAAGGGATATTCAACCCCCAGAATAAGCAACCAGATATAGATTAACCCACCCGTTCCCAGGCTCACTACAACCTTGATACTCATATAACGATTAACATTCTCTAAAAATAATTCAATATGCTCCATCAAGGTACTGTCTTCGCCGAAAGCCTTATGAAGTTTTGCCGGCAATGAAACACCTTCAAAAAGCATAAAAATCACTGTTAACACAATCAGAAAGGAGTTCGATAAAACGCCACCCAGGTTCCCCAGAGTGCTTACCGCCAACTTAAAAATCGTTGACGGGTCAAACAATTGCATTAACTTTTCCTTTGGAATATCCAAGCCCCAGGAATTTAAGCCACTGATTAGTTCGCCCATCAATGCTTGCAGGCGTATCTGGTACTGGGGTAGGTCATTTGAGAACGCAGTGAGTGAAGTGGTAATAATAGAGATAATCACCAACTGCACCAGGCTGATAAAAATAACCACCAGTATCAAGGACAGCCAGGCAGGCAAGCCTTTCCGTTGCATAAAGAGAAAGGGAGGCGCACAAATGATGGCAAAAAAACCGGAGAGTAGAAACGTCACCATCAATGACTCAGCAGCGCGTATACCTGCAACCACAATAACAAATGCCGCCAAAACAAACAGCGTACGTGCTGCCGATGAAAACCCAGAGATCTGATGCATTGCCAACTCCTTTAGCAGGATGTTCCCACGAGATCTAATTGTTAATTAGCAGGGCAAATCGCGATACCGTGATTGTGAATTTCGACCAAGCTACTATGCAGGCTCTTCACCGCCAAGTCATAGTCGTCTTCGTTGACAACAAACTGCATGTCAACTTGTCGCATAGATTGATGCATTGCTAAAACACTAATTTCCTGCTCTGCCAGCGCCTTGACCGTCACCGCCAACATACCAGGCACTTGCATATTACTGCCAATCGCCGAAACAATCGCAACTTTGCACTGGTCAATCTCGGCCTCAGGAAAACATTTTTCCAGAGCACCGTATATACGCTTTACTGTTTTCAGGTTTGTAGCAAGATAATGAGTAATGGTGTTCGCATTAATATCTTTAGAAACAACATGGCCTTTGAAGCGCCTGATCAGCTCAAGAATTTTCTGGTCATAAGTATCGACACTACCCGTCATCCCCTGATCGAACACTTCCAGTGCATAGATGCCCTTGCAACCTGCAATAATTTCGACACAAGGCTCGTCACTGACATAGTCTCCGGTGATAAGTGTACCAGGATGGTCAGGCTCAAAAGTATTCTTAACTCTTAAAGGAATACGGTTACTACGTAAACCCTTGGCCGCTTTAGGGTGAATAGCTTCCATGCCCAGGTTAGCTAACTGATCGGCAACATCATAGTTTGTCCGTCCGATAGGAATAGCATTTTCTTCACCAACCAAACGAGGATCAGCCGTGCTCAAGTGAAATTCTTTATGGATGATGGTTTCACGCGCTTCGGTCAATACAGCGATGCGGCTAAAGGTCATTTCACTATAGCCACGGTCAAAAGTAGACATCAAGCCTTCCTCGCTATGCGCATAACCCGTCGCGATAGGTATCTGACTTGCCAAATCCAAGCCTTGAAACGCTTCAACGATCCGCTCATCCAAAGAGGTATGCTGTGCCGCGCGCCAGCCAGTTAAATCAACAAAACAAGCATTGAAACCGTCACGTTCAAGAAGCTTTGCAGTGTTCCAAGCGCTATGAGCCTCACCGATACTCGCCAACATTTCCCGAACAGTCGCCAAATGTGCGGAAAGCTCAAAATGCCCGTGTTGACAAAGTCTTTGAAGATCAACAAGACACTGCTCTGCATCATCCAGACGCTCGCCAATAAAACTATTCGCCTGCTGCAAAAGCTCACCTTCACCAAATAAGCCTGCGTTTATGGCCTGCATATCAGCTTTCACTTGCTGCAGCGCCTGGTGCCAACTCTTGTCTTTCAAGCCGTTGGCAAATAACGCATAGATTCCTGGCTGGCTAGTCTTTTTGTGCTCTAACAAAGCGTCTGTCATGCCGCCATACGCTGAAACCACAAATACACGCTGATAGATCGTATCCTCTCTTGAGGGTTTGCTGATTATATTATCGCGAATAGCGACATAATCACTCATTGACGTTCCACCGATCTTTTCAACACTATGCGATTTCATAACACCCTTCTATCACCAACACGCTTTAGAGAACTAGCCTGTAAAAAACGCGCTATTTTACGCCATTAACGAAATTTGTCTATCTGCCTCATTTTTAGCCCTCACTGAAAGACTGCAAGCCATGTAATCTTTCCAAAACTTAAAGCTAGATTGGCGATATTCGTTTTTATTATCGATATAATGCAGAGCAATTATTTAAGCTAAGTGGCCTGCTAATAAAATGACCATTGAAAACGAAAACACCTCAACATCCGCACAGCCCGACAAACGCTCTGAGCACCGGACACCAATGAAGTGTAAACTTAAAGTGTCTCACCCCAGTATTGGCGATCAAATTGTCACTACCCGTGATATCTCCGATGGCGGTGTATTTCTTCTAACAGAGAATATTCCTATGCCACCGGTCGGCACCGTTGTCCAGGGCCAGGTCCAGGGCATGGGAGAAACAGCGCCTGTACTGAAAATGAAAATTGTCCGAATGGAACCTGCGGGTATTGGTCTGAAGTTTATCTCCTAGTATCAGTTGCCCCCTATTTAAACTTAGCCAAATTGAATTAATATCTGTGAAATCAAGGAACGTCTAATCATGAAAAACCACCTTCTTAGCTATTCTCTTATTGCCTGCAGTGCCTCTGCCAGCACCTTTGTCGCCGCTGAAGAGCCGTTTAAAAAAGCTTATACGCCTCCTTCACGCGGGTTCTTTCTTGAACAGGGTAAAGTAAACACTGGCGACCATATATCCATTGACCTGCACAGTGGTGCGAACGGTTTACAAAATGGCGGCAGTATTCGACTCGGGCTTTCCCAGGCTGAGCTTATTTTGAATAGTGGACTAGGCCTTAACACCGCCTCTACAGGGAACGACGTTAGCCTAAAATGGGGGCTCCCGCCTATTAGATCAGGTGATCAGCAAACGACAGATCAGTTTGCTTGGTCTTTGGTAACAGGCTTATCTGTCATTGATTTTGACAACAGCAATAACGATCAAACTAATTTAAAGCTAGGGGTCGCAGCCACGATTTCGGCCGATGCAGCAACATTCACACTCACACCATCTCTTATTTACAGCGATATTGCAGACAATAGTGATACATTCCTAGAATTAGGTTTGGGCGCTTATGCTGGTCTAATTGATACAGAAAGTGGCTTATTCTCGATTGGCGCTGAAGTTGTTATGTCAACGCAAGACGATAGCGATACAACGGCCTTAGTCGGTACCCGCTGGTCTTATAGTGAACGAGTCAATATCGATATTATCCCAATGATATTCAGCAATAGCGATATCTTGGGCATACCCGGACTAGTTCGTTTGAATGTAGTGTTTTAATAATAAGAGTAAGAAGAAGAGATTCGAAAGAATACATTGTGTATTCTTTCGATAGTACTGACGATTAAGCTACTTTATTTTTTCGCTTCGATATCCAACAACTCGACATCGAATAGCAACGTTTCATTCGGCCCGATAGAACGGTTACCGTTTGGACCATATGCCAAGTCCGAAGGAATAAACAGCTGCCACTTTGAACCAGTAGGCATCAACTGAAGGGCTTCTGTCCATCCAGCAATCACACCATTAACCGGAAAACTTACTGGCTGACCACGATCAATCGAGCTATCAAAAACCGTACCGTTGATCAAAGAGCCGGTATAGTGAACTTTCACAACATCTGTCGGCCCAGGCTGCAGACCTTTACCTTCGGTCAAAACCTTATACTGAAGGCCGCTCTCTAGGGTAACAATACCTTCTTTGTTCTTGTTTTCAGCTAGGAATTCTTTCCCCGCTTTTTTGTTTTCTTCACCCGCTTTTTGAACTTCTTCTAGCTGCTTTTGCTGTAGGTCTCGCTGAAAGTCAGATAGAGTCTGCGCGACCTGCTCATCGGTAATAAGTTGAGGGTTGCCACTATAAGCATCTTTCAAACCTTGGACGAATACGTCGATTTGCAAATCAGGCATATCGTTAGTCATGCGCTTACCTAGAACCAAGCCAAAGCTATAGCTAACTTTTTGATCTTGAGTATCAAGAGACTTTAGAGGTTCAGCAGCATAGCTGAGAGTAGAAGCACCTATTAGAGCTAGGCCTAGAAGCGTTTTTTTCATGTTCATTTCCTGAAGAAGCCATTCTAAAAACGCTCACGTTACTTGTTTTTTGGTGAAATCTCTATGCTTGCAACATTAGCACTTGTTAATGGTGGTGACCACCAACACCATGAGCATGCCCGTGAGCCAACTCATCTTCTGTTGCTTCCCTGACGCTCTGAATTTCAATATCGAAACTCAAAACCTGCCCGGCCAAAGGGTGATTCGTGTCCACATCGACATTAAACTTTCCTGCCTTTAATACCACAACCTGCCTTGGACCTTCTTCGGTATTAATCGAAACCACCATACCAGGCTTCAACTTGGAATTTTGCTTTTTATCGCCCACTAGGTGCTTAATTGGTACGCGCTGAACAGCTTCTTCTTTACGCAGGCCATAGCCGTCTTGAGGTTCAACCGTCACAGTCAAAACATCTTCTGCCGACTGACCTTCCAGGCCTTTTTCCAAACCAGAAATAATATTTCCATGGCCATGCAAATAAGCAACCGGGTCTTCTCCATGAGAGGCCTCCAGCTCACTGCCTTGCTCATTCGATAGTCTATAATGAAAGGTTA
>NZ_LWGE01001369.1:0-1983 GCF_001635315.1 Oleiphilus sp. HI0123 | reverse complement strand
CTTCACTACAAGCTCTCGAAGAAATCGTCAATAAAATGGAGCAAGGACAGCTATCTTTGGAACAATCTCTTGACGCTTTTGAACAAGGCGTCAAGCTAAGCAAAGACTGCCAAAACACCTTGAAGAGCGCTCAACAACGCGTATCTGTATTAACTCAAAGCGACAATGGCTTTGAGTTAAATGCGCTCCAAGAGCAAAGCAATACTGACGCCTAGCCCAAGACCCGATCAATACAAGACTTCTTACCGTGAACGATAATTCAAGTAGTATCCCAAGCTTTCTGAGAGAATATCAGTCTCAAATTAATACAGCACTTAAGGTGCGCCTGGATCAGTTTTGCGCGCCAAACTCTCACTTGGGCGAAGCGATCCGATATAGCACCTTAATGGGAGGCAAGCGCATTCGACCCATTTTAGCCTTAGCGACAGCCAACTGCTTTGCAGTTCAGGCAGAGCAGGCAATGGATGCAGCCTGTGCAATTGAATTTATTCACGCCTACTCTCTTATCCACGACGACCTACCCGCGATGGACGATGATGACTTGAGGAGAGGTCAGGCCACCTGCCATAAAGCGTTTGATGAAGCCACGGCTATTCTGGCAGGTGATGCCTTACAAGCAATGGCCTTTGAATTACTCAGCCAAGCCAAACACTTTGGTCTCGAAAGCCAGATCAAAATGATCCAGCTGCTGACAAAAGCAAGTGGTGCCAGAGGAATGGTGCTAGGGCAAGCAATCGATTTTAACTCTGTCGGGCAAACCTTGTCTCTGAGCCAGCTTGAAAACATGCATCGACATAAAACTGGTGCCCTGATTGAAGCCTCTGTACAAATAGGCGCGCTAAGCAGCCCGTCAGGCGTGACGAAACAAGAATATGAAGCGCTAACCAACTACGCACAGGCTATTGGCTTAGCTTTCCAGGTTCAAGACGACATTCTGGATATTATCAGTGACACCCAAACACTTGGAAAAACCCAAGGTGCTGACATCGCGCTAAACAAACCGACCTATCCTGCCCAGCTTGGTTTAGAGGGCGCTAAAGAAAAACTTATAGCGCTACACCAAGAGTCTATCAACGCGCTGAGTAATCTCGGCGACAAAAATGTTCAGCAACTTACAGCGATTAGTGACTATATTATTTCCAGAATAAAGTAAGAGGTGTAACGTCGATTAAGTCGTAAAAACTGCACTCCTCCCTTTAAGGTTTCTGTTATACTTCGACCCTTACTATCTATCTGTAATTTATAGCCAATGCATACAACTTTTCCGATCTTTCAAGAAATTCCTTTGCAACGACCCAATACGCCATTGCTGGACAAGGTGAATGAACCTTTTCAGTTGCGCTTACTATCGGAAGAACAGCTGGCCCAGCTTAGCCATGAGCTGCGAGCCTACCTGCTATACAGTGTCGGACAATCAGGTGGTCACTTTGGTGCCGGGTTAGGCGTCATCGAACTTACGGTTGCACTGCATTACGTATTTAACACCCCTGAAGATCGTGTCGTATGGGATGTTGGACACCAAGCTTACCCTCATAAAATTCTAACAGGCCGACGCGAGCAAATATTAAAAATTCGCCAACATGACGGCCCTGCGGCGTTTCCCGCAAGAGAAGAAAGTGAATACGACACCTTCGGTGTCGGGCATTCTAGCACCTCAATCAGTGCAGCTCTTGGCATGGCTCTGGCTGCAAAAATGCAGTCCAGCTCTCGCAAGTCTATCGCAGTGATTGGCGATGGCGCTCTAACAGCAGGCATGGCATTTGAAGCAATGAGTCATGCCGGAGATATCGCTCCTGACATGCTAGTTATTTTAAATGACAATGACATGGCGATTTCGGACAACGTAGGCGGTTTGAAGAACCATCTGGCGAGAATTCTGTCAGGAAAAACATACAATCAGATGCGCGATGGCGGCAAGCAAATTCTGAGCAGCACTCCCGGCCTAATGGAGTTTGCCAAGAAAACTGAAGAGCACGTCAAAGG
>NZ_LWGE01001368.1:0-1634 GCF_001635315.1 Oleiphilus sp. HI0123 | reverse complement strand
AAATCAGTTTTTTCGCTGTTAACGCAGACTCTACTTGCGAATGATATTGTTTGCTTAGCTCAGTCAATGGCAAGCGAATACCTGAGCCAATCAGACCCATTCTATTTAACGCGAACTTAACAGGTATGGGGTTAGCTTCAACGAACATTGCTTCGTGAACTGACGCCAACTGATCATTCAAAGTTTGAGCTTGCTCAGCCTTACCATCAAGCGCTAGGCGACAAAGCTGACTCATCTCAGCAGGAAGTACATTAGCTGTAACTGAAATATTGCCTTTGGCACCCGCCAAGATCAACTTATAAGCAGTTTCATCATCACCCGAATAGACCGGCATTTTGCCATTTAAGGACTTGATGAGTTCACTGCCACGAGCAATATCACCTGTGGCGTCTTTAATGCCGACAATATTAGGTACATCAGCTAAACGAAGAACCGTCTCGTTCTGCATATCAACAACTGTTCGACCCGGTACGTTGTAAAGAATCTGATCAATTTCTACTGCTTCAGCAATCGCTTTATGATGAAGGTATAGGCCTTCTTGAGTAGGCTTGTTGTAATATGGCGCCACCAGCAAGCATGCATCAGCACCAAGCTTCTTAGCTTCACGCGTGAGTTCAATAGCCTCTGAAGTAGAGTTTGCGCCTGTGCCAGCGATAACAGGAATTCTTCCAGCAATACGTTTAATTATATGATCGATAACGCTGCAATGCTCTGCAGGGTCGAGCGTTGCAGACTCACCAGTGGTACCAACAGCAACAATAGCATTAGTTCCTTTTTCGACATGGAAGTCCAGCAGGGAATCCAAACGTTCCCAATCAAGACTTCCGTCTTCAAACATGGGCGTTACCAGGGCAACAATGCTGCCTTCAATCATATTGATCTCCAAGAAAATATCTGCGCACTTTTTACTCAAAAACAGATACTGAAACGGTACAAAGTAAAAACAATCGCGTATGTTAATGCCGAGATGGTTTTTTCACAAGTAAACATGCCTTACTATATGGCAAAGAAACAAAAATATCGTCCAACAACCCACTCAACTAAGGCGAAATTATGGGCAATACAGATCACAAACCAAACTTTTTGGTTATTTCTTCTATTGGCACCGACAAGCCAGGTATCGTTAATGAGCTAGCAAAAGCCTGCTCGACCAACCAATGCAATATCATAGACAGTAGAATGACAGTGCTCGGGGGCGAATTCGCCGTGATAATGATGGTTTCCGGCGCTTGGGATGCTATAGCAAAACTTGAAGCGAGCCTACCAGCACTGTCCGAGTCACTTGGTCTTACCACCACTGCGAAGCAAACACAGCAGCGGGACAGCCACCCTGCACTAGCGTATACGGTTAGCGTTGTTGCATTGGATAACCCGGGTATCGTTCACGAGATTGCACAGTACTTTTCCTCTCAGAATATAAACATTGATGATTTGCAAACCGGAACCTACAGTGCCCCGCACACCGGTACACAAATGTTTAATCTATCAATGACAATTCGACTGTCAGCTGATACTCACATTGCTAGCTTGAGAGATGAGTTTATGGACTTTTGCGACGAACGTAACCTCGACGCGATCATTGAACCTTTGCGCTAGCAAACTTATTTAACTTAACACTACACAGCAACTAAGGG
>NZ_LWGE01001367.1:0-6212 GCF_001635315.1 Oleiphilus sp. HI0123 | reverse complement strand
ATTAATAAAGTTAGAATTACACCAAGTGTTACCAGGCCACCCCCGATTAACATCATGTTAGAATCTGACTTATCTTTTAATCTAAGATTCTCGGTTTGGATCAGTTCTAATTCGTTTCTAAGCTGCTCATTACTTTCTCTAAGCTCACGATTTCGCTTATCTAGATTAAGGGCATTGGCCGAAATAGACTTAATGTTCTTTAGCTCTTTGCTATTAGCATTAAGCTCTGAAGTGGTTTGAGTATGTTCTTTGCTAAGACTCTGGTGCTTCTTTTTCAAGTTGGCCAGTTGAGTTTGAGTTTCTTCGTAGTTAGCTTTTAGTTTAGCTAACTCCTGATTAGCTTGGGCTAGCTTAACTTTAGCAATAGGCTGCGCCGTTAGATATCTAGAAGGCAGATAGCCTTCTATGCCGCTTGGCGTTTTAACGTGTGCGTAGCCAGAGCTCAGCTTTTCAATAATTTCCAGCTTGGTGCCGCTCTTAAGTCCTTTGTGGACAATCCTAAACCCGACTCCTTCGCCGCTGCGTAAGGGAACTAAAAGGGTGTCGTCTATGTACATAGTTTCAGCTGATGCAGAGCTGATAGCCAACGCGAGTAAGCATATAGAGGCCGCGATCTTTGAAAGGAATGATGTTTTCACGATTTGTATCCTGTATTTCGTAGTAAGCCCGTTTTAAACAACGAGTCGTAAAGTCAGTAGCGTTAGCCCCGGTTTAGGTCGCTTGATAAGTGTTCTAACTAAGGTAGAACTTTCTTAAATGGTTTAACCGTAACGTTTTCATAAACGCCGGCTGCAACGTAAGGGTCTTGGTCTGCCCATGCTTGGGCTTCGTTTAAAGAACCAAACTCTGCTATTACCAAACTTCCTGTAAAACCTGCTTCACCTGGATCTTCCGAGTCAGTCGCAGGGTGTGGGCCGGCAACAAATAAGCGGCCTTGTTGTTTTAGTTCTTCTAGTCTTGCCAAATGAGCAGGTCTTGCAGATTTGCGCTTTTCTAAACTATTTTCGATATCCTGGGAGATAATTGCGTAGTACATGTGTTTCTCTATTGTTTCAATGTTTGGTCGTAGACTAATTAAAGCATTCTAAGGCTATTGATGGATGATGTCTTCAAAATCCAAGCCCGTTAATCGTTTTATGTGCTTAAAGAGGTAGAGCATTGCGTATATCATCACGATGACGCAGGGTATTGTAATAACCGGGTAGCTAAGCAGGTTCATTGTACCAAGCTCGTCATTGAACTCGGCAGTTCCCGAAGGGCTGACGACTATGTACTTTGCCAATGCATAGTTTAGAGCAGCGGAAAGCATGAAAGAGCCCGCTAGTATATAAGTGGCTGTTTTTAAGACACGTTCAAAAGCGCCTTGGTTATTACTTTTGTCGAGAGCTTCATCGACCTTATCAATTTGCAGAATCTTGTCGTTATAAATAAATGTTTTGACCAAGGGGTACTTGGTTTTTAGTGAAACAATCGTACCTATAGCAATGATCAATGGTATGCTGGCTTCTTTGATTGCAATATATTTTGCATCGAGTTCCAATAGGCCAATGCCGCTGGTGAGTAGAATGCTAATAAAGCCTAACGCTGGGATGAATCCGAATTTTCGCTCTTTGATGAACTGGTAAATACCAAAGAGTAGTGGGAAGGAAAGGCCAAAAATTAGTGCGTATACAGGTCCCAGGCTATCATCGCCGCTCAGATATTTTAGAATAACGGTAGGTAAAATAACGCAGATTGCGAGCTCAAGTAACAAATGACTGGTTTGCTGTTTTTGTGCAGGCTTCTTTGGCTGTGTTGAGGTGTCGATAGTATTTTCGCTCATAAGGTGATTGCGTTGTTCCGTATTAAAAGGTTGTACAAATAGTACGTGAATAAGCTTACAGGTTGGTGATTATATGTGGAAACTGTGAAGGTTCAAACTTACCATCTTTACATAACATGCTTTTATTAAACCTGAATGACACCAACCTTAGATAATCGTGGAGAGTTATGAACCGTTCGCCAATAGATTTACATTGCCATAGCCTGTCATCGGATGGCAGTTTGAGCCCTACAGAGCTTATTCAAAGGGCTGCGGCAAATGGTGTGAAACTCTTGTCTCTAACTGACCACGATACCGTCGCCGGTCAGCAAGAAGCTTTTGACGCAGCAAATGTTGAAGGGATTTCAATGGTGCCCGGAATCGAGCTTTCATGTGTTTGGGGAAACTTTACCATCCACGTTCTTGCCTACAACTATGACTTGAATTCGGGCTTGATGCAGGAAATTGAAGCAAAGCAGTTACAGTCACGTCATCAACGCGCAGAGCTAATTGCAGAAAAACTAGAAAAAAAAGGCTTTCCAGGCCTGTTAGATGCTGCTCGGGCTTTGACTCAGTCAGGGATCCCTGGCCGACCTCATTTTGCACAGGCGATGATTGACCTAGCTTATGTTAGCGATCATAACGAAGCCTTTAAAAAGTATCTGGGTGCGGGGAAGGTTGGCGATGTAAAAAGTTTATGGCCAGAGCTAAAAGACATGGTAAATAGTATTGTTAACGCAAAGGGGAGTGCTGTCGTTGCCCACCCCAGAAAATACAATATGACCCTGACTAAGCTGCGCAATATGTTGGTAGAATTTAAAGCGCAGGGAGGCGAAGGCATTGAGGTAGTTACCTCAGGGCAGAAGCAAGGGGAAGTCGGGATGCTTAGTGATTTGTGTCAGCGAATGGGGTTGAAAGGTTCAATCGGTAGTGACTTTCATTCGCCTGAATATCGCTGGGCTGAACTTGGGCGTATTCCTTCATTGCCAAAAAGTGTTCTGCCGGTATGGCAGGAGTGGGAGGCTTTTCAGTCTCTCGAGCTACAGTAAGAAAAGAACAATTCAAAATTATTAAGATTCATAAGGGCTCAAGTGATTAGAGTCTATAAAAAAGATGGAGAGAGAAAATGACACTATGTCCAATCGCAATGGTTTCTGGTTGTAAGTCTTGCCCGGTATTTAAGGTATGTCCGGGTAAATCAATAATTGGTGACAGCAAAAAGGAAGAGCCGGCTAAGCCAGAAAAGGAAGGATCTAAGGAATCATAAATGTTATAAGTGGGGGCTGCTGTGCCTCGCAGAGGGGTAGCAGGGGGCGACTCTTGGCTATTCCTCCTACTTGGCGAAATGTTGAAACGAAATAATTGACCTTTTTCTATGAATAATCTCCCTTTCGGAAGGTATCGTTTACCTTCATGGTGTCAGGCTTTGCTCGGTATTTGTCACCAATTACCGGTCAATAACTGGTTTGCTAAGCGTCTAGCCTTTCTAATGCGAAAGCCTGTATTGATGCGCAAGCAATCACCTATCGATGTTCAGGTAGAAGGTTTAAAGTTCAGGTTGTTTCCCAAAGGAAACTTATCCGATAAGCGCTTATTAACTATGCCTGGCTTGCTCGATGGCCAGGAGCGACGTTTTTTGGCGTCCGTCTTGAGTGATGGGGCTACAGTTCTAGATGTAGGTGCGAATATCGGCGGTTATGGTTTGCTACTTGCGTGGGAGCGGAAAGACCTAAAGCTTGTTGCTGTAGAGGCGCACCCAGAGCTCGCTGCTCGCTTGCAGCGGCATGTCGAATTTAATCAGCTTCAATCTCGCTGTAAGTGTTTGCAGCTTGCGGCTAGCCCGCAAAACTCATTGGTTAAACTCTATCTCGATGAGGTGAACCAAGGTTGTAATTCTTTGTCGGAAGGGGTTGAGCACCCTGAGAGAGTCAGCACTTCAATTGATGTAAAGGGTTTGACTATTAGTGAGATTTTGGCGCTTGCTGATATTGACAAACTCGAGCTGCTTAAAATGGATATTGAAGGTTTCGAGTTTCCTGTGTTGGAAAGCTTCTTAAATCACGCAGAAGAAGCTGCCTGGCCCAAATACCTGCAGCTAGAGCAGCATAAAGATGCAGCACTAAGCCCAGCGGTTTCTATGGCGCTATCGAAGGGTTATATAAAGGTGCTGCAAACCCGAATGAATGTGATTCTTGAAAAGCGCTAAAGGATAGATACGCCTTCTTTAGCGAGCATGTCGATTAGCCTAATCAAAGGTAGTCCAATCAGTATGTTTGGATCTTTGCCCTCAATAGACTCAAATAACGATATGCCCAAGCCTTCCATTTTAAAGCCTCCCGCACAATCATAGGCTTGTTCGCGTTCTATATAATTGATTAGCTGCTGCTCATTTAGCTTACGAAATTTGGTGGCGTAGCTTTCAACAGCGCTTTGATATTTGCCGGTCTTCGTATTGAGCAGGCACAAGCCTGTATAAAAGTATGCAGTTTTGCCTTGGCAGAGTGTTAGCTGCTCAAGATTGCGTTCTTTATTTAGGGGTTTTCTAAGTATTTGCTCGCCCAAGCATGCGACTTGATCAGAGCCAATGATTAGCGAATTAGGGTGGGATGCAGCCAGTGCTTGCGCTTTTCTTATGGATAAACGCTCGGCCATTTCCTTATAGTTTTCATTAGGGAGGTGAGACTCATCAATGTCAGGAGATGCACACTTGAAGTGCTGAATTATTTTTTCTAGAAGCGCCTTTCTATAGGTGCTGGAAGAGGCGAGTACGATGTCCATAGATATCCTTGTATTGCAGGAAGTTGCATTGCTAAAGCGCAGTGGCCAACAAAAAGCGCTTGTCTTTTTAAATCAATGTCAAAAATACACTTATTTCCTTTGACAATACAGGTCTTCGGCCCTAGAATTGCGCGCTTATGTCTGATCACTCGTTACCCAAGACGCTCGACCCCTTTAAATATGCAGACCAGAATAAGGATTTGCAGGGGCATATAGCGGTACATCTCATGTCTAGGCTGACTTCAATGTTAGTGGATTCTGAGGGTGTCGTTAATATTGACTTGGAATTTGGACGGGATGAGCAAAGGCTGCGTATATTGAAGGGCAAGCTTTCAGCTGAATTGAACTTGCTTTGCCAGCGCTGCTTACATCCGGTCAAAAAGACAATAAGTTCTGAGTTTCAGCTCGGAATTGTAATGAGTGACGAGCAAGCGCAAAACCTTCCGCGTGTTTATGAACCTTTATTGGTGGAAGATGAAAAGCTTGTTTTACTGGATGTGATAGAAGAAGAATTGATCCTGAGTTTGCCAATGTTCGCTTATCATGATGATTGCGAACCTGAAGAGTATAACGAAGGTGATATTGAAGAGAGTGTTGAAAGTGAGGTCGAAGAGACCAAAGAGAATCCTTTCAGCGTGCTTTCAGAACTGAATTTAAAGAAATAATCGGTGAGCTAAGCTCATCAATTGATTTGAAATACCCGCGGGAGAACAAATATGGCTGTTCAAAAAAGTAAGAAAACTCGTTCAAGACGTGGCATGCGTCGTTCACATGACGCGCTAGGCACTGCAACTTTATCTGTAGATCCAACTACAGGTGAGAAGCACTTGCGTCACCACGTTTCTGCTGACGGTTTCTACCGTGGCAAGAAAGTAATTGAGACATTAGAAGACTAGTACGTAAATACTAGTTTCTGAAGACGGCGAAATGTCTGTAGGAATCACCATTGCAGTTGATGCAATGAGTGGCGATGATGGCCCTCAGGTTGTTGTCCCTGCTGTTTTTGCCTATCTTGAAAAGCTTCAGTCAAATGATGCTTCTCAAGCGTCTCCGGCAGCCAGCTGCCAAAGCAAAGCCTTCAATATCATCCTTGTTGGAAAACAGGTTGAATTGGAGGCTTTGTTGCACTCCTACCCAGAAAATCCATCAATATCGATTGTTCACGCCGAAACCGTTGTCTCTATGGATGACCGTCCTTCTCGTGTGCTGCGCAGTAAGCAAGATTCCTCGATGGCTGTGGCACTCCAACTGGTCAAGTCTGGTCAAGCTCAAGCTTGTGTAAGCTCAGGAAATACCGGTGCTTTGATGTTGTTAGGGCGATCAATACTGGGAACCTTTCCCGGTATAGATAGGCCCGCGATTACTAAAATGTTTCCTTCTCAAGGTGGTGGCTGTTTCGTTCTGGACTTAGGTGCAAATGTTGATAGTTCGGCCGAACATCTTCTTCAGTTTGCAATCATGGGCCAAGTATTAGCAAAAATTACCAAAGGCGTTGAAAATCCCCGGGTGGCACTGTTAAATGTTGGCGGTGAAAGTATTAAGGGTAATGAGCAGGTTAGGTTAGCCGCTTCGTTAATAGAAGAAAGTGAAGCGCTCAACTATATCGGCTTTGCTGAAGGCGGCGATATCTTTC
>NZ_LWGE01001366.1:0-6169 GCF_001635315.1 Oleiphilus sp. HI0123 | reverse complement strand
CGGTACAAGCTTTCGCCCTATGGTTGAAGAGGATATGACTCGCCTTTTGGTTAGACTGAAGCATCATTTCAATCGCCGATTTCACCCAAGGCCCCTTCGCCAAGCCTCGCATATCCCCTGCAAATAAAGCCCCTGTTCCCAGCGCTTTAGTTAGAATCAATTTATCACCTGGCTGAAGCCCAGCCTTGGTTAGAAGCTGGTTTTCATCGGTTAGACCATTAATGGTAAAGCCAAGGCTTAGTTCAGCACCTTCTGCAGTATGCCCCCCAACAATGGGCATCTCACACGCATCAAAAACCTTGCTCGCGCCAAGCATCAGATGAAGCAATTGCTGCTCAACTTTTTCTTCACTCGCAAAAGGTAAGGTCACTAAAGCTTGGGCGCTATGGGGCGTTGCTCCCATGGCAAAAATATCACCCAAGGCATGGTTCGCGGCAATCTGGCCAAAGAGGTAGTCATCATCGATGAAACGTCGAAAAGCATCGACAGACTGGACTAATAATTTATCGGCAGGAATGGCCAAAACGGCGGCATCATCCGGCTGGGACAGTGCTACCTTCGCCTTATCCTCATAACGTGTTGAAAGCTGGGCAATCACGCGATTTAAAATAGGCTGCCCCACTTTGGCACCGCAACCGCCACAACGCATACTCATCGGCTCAGCATCCACACTCGCATTTTCAGCGGGGATCATCGGCTTGGCAAGTTCACTAAAGCGGCGCATAAATTTACGGTCGATTGAATCTTTCCAGTGCCATACCCATGCGCCCGACATTGCCCAGTCACCTCTAGAGGCAATTGCAGCTTTGTCGCCAGTACTCACTAAACTCAGGAACTTGCTCTGAGGGACAAAGGCTTTTAATGGCTCACCACGTAGGGCTTTTTCAAGATTATCAGCCAAGGGTTTACCCTGGCGCACAGCAAATACACCGGCTTTAGGCCGTGGGTGATCCAGCACATCAGCAATATCACCCGAGGCAAAAACATTAGGATGAGAAACTGACTGCAAACAAGCATCCACTTCTATAAAGCCCCGCTCACTACAGGCTAAACCAGCGGCTTTCGGCCATTCAGGGGCTGACGCCGATATTGCCCAAATAATCTTGTCTAAGCTTAGTTCCCTCGGGTTTTCAGCGTCTCGCGCATCGACCAAGCACCCTTCTTCAACTTTAGACACGCGAAAATCATGATGAACCTGCACCCCACGTTTATCCAATACCTTTTGGTAGCGCTGCTGCACTTTGGCATTGTGGCTGGGCAGTATCGTGTCACTCCCCGAGACCACGTGAAAGCGAAGTTGCTCAAAGCTCGTCTTTCGGTATTTTAGCGCACACTTAAGTTTGTGCTGCATCGCTAGCGCAACTTCAACACCACTGGCACCACCGCCGACAATACCAATATCTACCGGCGAAGTGAGTTCCTTACTCAGTAGGGATTGCTGCAAGTCATGCCAGAGAGCGAGAAAGCGATCAACAGGTTTCACACCAACGCTAAACTCTTTAGTGCCTGGTATGTTTTTTAAGTCTGGAGAAGAGCCTATATCTATCGACAATACGTCGTACGAAAACGGCGGATGCTGCTGACAGAAGATGGTTTTCGCTTCAAGATCGAGGCCTGTCACGCTATCTTCAATAAAGCGCACCCCAAAACTTCGACACGCTGCGCCCAGGTCGATATGCACGTCTTCATGCTCGTAGTTCCCGGCAATCAAGCCAGGCAGCATACCTGAGTAAGGTGTGAGTACTGAATTGGAAATCAGGGTAATGCGCACACCAGGTAGGTGACGCTTGGCCAACATGCTCAGAGCAATAGCGTGGGCATGGCCACCACCGATTAACACCAAGTCTTGGCTAATGGGTGTATCAGTATTTGTCTCATTTTTTTTCACGTTTATTCCTAATCCAGCTCTTTAAGAGAGGCGGTAATCAATGGTAATCATTCGTTATCGCTCCCTCTTTAGTGCCCTAAACCTGTAGGCAGAGCCTTCCACGGCTCGCATGAAGGCTAGCACGAGGTTGATCGAGCGAGGGATAGAACCCTCTGCCTACAGTCATTGTTATTTGTTAAATATAAGCTTGAATGCCACTACTCCGCCAGTGCGCACGGCGCACCCTATAACGGGACTGTTCCTCTTACACTAACGCATATCCGGCAAGGCATTGAGCCGCAGCTTTCGCCTAATACCGCGTGATAAGGTATCGACAAGAATATTCAGCAATGCCGTCACTAAAATTAAAAACAAGGCGCGATCAAAGCGCAACTCTTCGAAGGCCGAGTCGACGTAAAAACCCAAGGTATGCACGCCGAGAATTCCCAGTATGGCACTCTCTCGTAGAATCACCTCCCAGCGGTAAAACAAAAAGGCCAAAAAGGGCCGATATAATCTGGGCGTGACTTCGTAGGAATATAGATTAATGCCTTTCGGGGCGTCTTGTCTTAGCTTAAGGTTGCGTGATGCGTTGCCAATCAAATGCGCGATAATCGCACCATTGTGCAAGCTCAAAGCCACGATCGCGGGCACCATCGAGGGACCCATCATAATCAGTAAAACAAACACCAACATCAGCTCAGGTATAGAGCGCAAAACGACTAACAAGAAGTGTGACAGATAACGGCTGCCTTTGTTCAAAAATAAGGGTGAAATAAAGGGGTACATGACTAAGGCTAAGATGCCACTGCCCACCAATGAAATCATGGTCAGTAATAAGGTATTCCAAACGCCTTCGGCCACCTGCTGCTGTATCAGAAAGCTAGCCCAGTCCCATGTCGCATACCAAGCCTCTAGCTGCCAAAGAGTTTCAGCCCCTTTTAAGGGTTCAGGCAGGATATCGTAGCTTAAAAAGCGCCATATCAGATCGGTCTGTGTACTCAGGTATAAATTCAATTGAGTCGATAACCACACCACCGCGACTAGCAATAGCAGCAATAAGCTACGACGATGACTCCAGAATCTTAAGCTGGCGATGACAAAAAAGAAGACATAGAGCACTGCCGCGGCCTGATCGTACTCGCCTTCACTGAAGAAGCTTTCGAGATGAAAGCCCAGCGTAGGCAAGCCGATAAAACCAAGTATCGCGCTGCTTCGAATACCGCACTCCAAACGATAACGCGTATACGACACGACTTGCGGCCAAGCCTGCGCCAAGCGCGCGTAAAGAAAAGCCGAAAACGAGCCTTGTGCCTGGTGGGTCAGGGCATCATTCGGCGCACGATCGCTTTCTTCCAAAATCTCGGCATAGACCTTGGCGAAGATGCCAGAAAAAGGAATGATAATCGCCAACAAGCCAGTCAGCGTCGACAAGCCAAAGAACTGCAAAAACAGCAAAGCCCAAAAAATTTCATGAATTGAACGGATAAAGGCACAGCCAATACGGACCAAACGATGCTGAAAACATTGCGCCAACAGCAAGCCGAATACAGAAGAGATCGCCACACCGACCAAGGCAAAAGCCAAGGTGTTCAGCAAGCTGACCAGCAATTCATACCAAGAGAAAAAAGACGGGCTGACAAAACCCTGAGCAATACGACCTAGCTCTCCCCAAGGGTCTGCTGTAATGATTTCAAGGTCGGCAAAACAAAGGCAAATAAGCGCCAGAAACAAAAAGCCGGAGCTGACTCGATTAAGCGTCCACATAGCTTAACGACAGAGCTTTAAGTCAGGATGCTTAGGCACCGGCGTATTATCATGTTCGCCGGTGGGCTGCTGGGTATCGAAATCGGAATAGATTTGACGAAGCTTATCTGAGTCCAGTTCGGCAACTTGGCAATCTATCGCTAACTCACCGCCTTTCAAGCCGATGATACGATCGCAGTATTTCACGGCCAGTTCGGTATTATGGAGTGCTAAAACAACGCTCTGGTGAGAAGAGATGATCTTAGCGATCAAGCGCTCGGCTTGTAGCTCATCCACCGCAGAAACCGGCTCGTCGCCGAGAAAAATATCCCGTTCCTGGATCAGCGTTCGAGCTAATGCTGCACGCTGTTGCTGACCGCCAGATAAGGTCTCGGCACGCGCTTTCAAGTGTTCTTGTAAACCTAAAGATTGTGCAAGCAAGGCTACCTTTTTTTGAACCGCCTTCTGAGGAAAAAACAAATTCAAAGCGTTATAGAGAAAATTGTGCTTATCCAACTGCCCCATATAAATGTTATGGAACAAAGATAAACTGGGGACCAAAGCCGGCGCCTGCTGACAGAAGGCAATATCATCGGGGCGCAGCTGGTATAGTGCTTTGAGTAAAGTACTTTTACCTGCACCACTCTTGCCAAGCAGTGCGACTTTTTCACCGGCCTTAATTTCTATCTCCAAGTCACGCAGCACGGTATTACCTTGCCACGCTAAATCCTGCTTGGAGAGATGAAATATGGTTTTTGTCGGTGCCCCCGTATCAAGCATATTAGTCAATCAAACCAATGCTTTTAGCGGTATCCAAAATTGCCTGATAATCTTCGTTCTTCGCTTCAATAAAGGCTTTACGAGGAAAACGCGCTAGCAAGTCAGGGTCTTTCATATTCAACAAGGCTTGTTTAATCTTTCCACCAAAACCTTCACCCCAATGCGCGTCCACATCACCGCGTATGCTCCACTGGTAATCCTGGTACTGAGGTGTTTCCCAAATAACCTGAACCTTTTTTGGATCAATCTTACCTGCGGCTAGCTCTTTTTCCCAAACCTTGTAGCTCAACACACCAATTTCGTAGGCACCTGAGTTAACCAAAGCGGCTGTGCGTGAGTGATTACCACTAAAACCTATACGTTTGAACAACGCATCAGGCGCATCATTAAGGTGTTGACGGATATAAAACTCAGGCATCAAGCGACCCGATGTTGAACCTTTTGAACCAAAGGTCAGTGTCTTGTTAGCAATACCTTTTGGGAATTCATCACTCTTTTTTAAACCTGTAGAATGATGCGCAATAAAGTAAGTCTTGAAGAAGCGGTCTTCATCTCCCTGTGCGATCGCTTGGGAGCCTGGCACTAATAAGCGCGCCTGCACACCCGACAAACCACCAAACCAGGCTAATTGAACCTGATCATTTCGAAATGCTGTCACTGCAGCCGCATAAGACTTAACCGGCACATAACGTACCTCAATGCCTAAGGCCTTCCCTAAGTACTCAGACACTGCACCAAAGCGCTGCTCAAGCTGGGTGCTGTCCTGATCAGGGATGGCGGTAAAGGTAAAATCTTTCGCCTGCGCGCTCACCGCTAGGCTAAACAATATGATCAAGGTACTGAATAATTTCATTTTGAGTAGTGCTCCAATAGTGCGTCTTTGCTTCCCCGCAATACAATTCTTTCAGCCTTCTTTGAGAGCTGATAATCGTACATTGGGTCGTAGTAATCTTTTAGTAAATGTTCGATCCACTCCCGGTGAAGGCCGTAAGCCTCATCAGATTCTGAAGCAGAAAATTGTTGTTTGATCGCTCGTGCCATCATTTGCTGTAGATGATTCTTTCGCTCGCTACCCAAGCGGCGTTCTATTCTCCCTAAACTCTCAAACAGATAGTTAGAGAAATTCTCAATGCCCTGCTCTTCACCGTCCCGGCTTAAGTAGGCTTCGGTCATATCAATCACATAGTCTTGAAGCACTACATCGATTCGTTCTTCCAAAGGCGTTTCTAAGACAATTAAAGGGCAAGCAGACATGCGGTCTTTCAAAGTCAAAGGCAAAGCACAACGGCCAATCAAACGACTTTCGTCTTCCAGAAATACCGTGCCGCTATTTTGATGGCGCGCTTTTAATAGGGCGATGGATAGTTTGTTTTCAAAATCTATTTGGCTAGGTTGAGGGGTCAACATTCGACCAAAGCTAGAACCACG
Organism: Oleiphilus sp. HI0123; assembly: GCF_001635315.1. NCBI lineage: Bacteria > Pseudomonadati > Pseudomonadota > Gammaproteobacteria > Oceanospirillales > Oleiphilaceae > Oleiphilus > Oleiphilus sp. HI0123. The sequence continues at coordinate 348 of NZ_LWGE01001366.1, read as the reverse complement.
ATGATGAGCCAAGCCTTCTAGATCGACGTAATTATTGAACTGCTTCAAAACGCGTGTTTTACCGGTGCCCGTTCGGCCACTAATAACGGTGAAGTCTAGCTCGCTGATTTGCGTTTCCATTTCGTCAATCAGAAAACGACGCATGGCTTTGTAGCCGCCTTTTATCAAGGGGTAATCCACACCTACGTCTTTAATCCAGCCTTGTGTGGTTCTTGATCGCAAACCACCCCGAAAGCAATACAAATAGCCCTGGGGGTTCTGTTTAGCAAAAGCCAACCAGGCCTCAAGCTTTTGGGCTTTATTTTCGCCACATACCAGCTCGTGTCCTAGTTCAATGGCACTATCCTG
>NZ_LWGE01001365.1:0-545 GCF_001635315.1 Oleiphilus sp. HI0123 | reverse complement strand
CCAAGTTGACACAAAGCCTGGTAGATATTCAAGCATGAACAACAATAACAAAACCAGCTCGAAAACAAGAGCCATCGCGCTCAAGTACGATGAAGTTTCAGCGCCCAAACTTACTGCCAAAGGTGAGAATGAGCTCGCTGAGGAAATAATGCGCATTGCCGAAGAGCACGGCATACCTTTATACGAAAATAGTGAATTAGTCAGCATTTTGTCTAAACTAGAACTGGGAGAAGAAATCCCCGAAGTTCTATATCGGGTAATAGCTGAAATAATTGCCTTTGCGTATTACCTGCAAGGAAAGACACCACAAGGCTTTGGCGAGCCAACGACCAGAACATAACGAGCAACATTTTCAACATGGCACATTCTGACCACCAACTACTTATTAACTCAAAATCCTACTTGTATGCCCTTATTCTGGCAGGTACCTTAGCGCTCGCCCTGCTCTTTCAGGGGCAATTGATCAGCGCTTGCGGCATCGGTGTTCTGTGTGCGCTACTCATTGTAAACCAGTGGCAAAGTAAAAACCGAAATGCCGATAAAGA
>NZ_LWGE01001364.1:0-4779 GCF_001635315.1 Oleiphilus sp. HI0123 | reverse complement strand
GAGCTATATCCAGAGAAGCCTCTAATGGGTGAAACTGCTTTCGAAAAGGCTCAAATAGAAATGTGGCAACGTTGGGCGGAGTTTTACTTTCTGATGCCAACAGGTATGTGCTTTCAACACTCAAGCGGCTACTTTAAAGACAGAATGAATCCAATTAAGGAATGGGGAGCCGAGTGTGCCACTCATGTTAGAAAATTTATGACACACCTGAATAAGCATTTAGAGCACAATACATTTCTTGCCGGTGACACATTCAGCATTGCTGATATTACCGCACTCTGCACAATGGACTTTAATCGAGTGAATCAGATATCTATAGACAAAGAACAAGTTCACCTTCTGCGCTGGTATAAAGAAGTTTCCTCTCGCCCATCGGCTAAAGCCTAGGTACATATATGATTGATCTATATACATCACCAACCCCTAACGGACACAAGATTAGCATTGCGTTAGAGGAAATGAATATTCCTTACAAAGTAATCACTGTTGACCTATCTAAGGGTGAACAAAAAACGCCCGAGTATATCGCTATTAACCCGAATGGGCGAATACCGGCGATTATTGATCACGACAACGAAGGTTTTACTCTTTTCGAATCGGGGGCCATCCTGATCTACCTAGCCGAAAAGTCGGGAAATTTTTACGCACATACACCTAACGAGCGCGCGCTTATAAATCAGTGGCTAATGTTCCAAATGGGCGGAATTGGTCCAATGATGGGGCAAGCAAATGTTTTCTTTCGCTACTTTCCAGAAAAAATCCCCGCAGCTATTGACCGTTATCATAACGAGGTAAAGCGTTTGTTTGGAGTACTTGACTCTCACTTAAGTGAACATGAGTACCTGGTAAACAATTACAGCATTGCAGATATCGCAAACTGGGCTTGGGTTCGAACCCACAACTGGTCGGGTGTTGAAATCGATAGCTATCCAAACTTGGAAAGGTGGGTAAAAGCAATATACGAACGGCCGGCAGCATTAAGAGCCATTGATACGCCAAAGCGCCCTCGCTCAGAAAAAGTCGTTGCTAGTGGGCAAAAGATAATCGTTACCTGACAGACAGCGCTAATCAATTAAAAAGCGGGGAGCAGTGTGCTTCCTTGCGCACTACTCCCCGCTACCCAAGCTGAAGTCTTGCTGACCTCTTGGTAGGTTGATAAACCCTCATCACAGATGCTCATCCTTGAGCCCTACCCGCTTGTTCACGAAGTTAACAGCCAAATGCCACTGAAAGAATAATAATACTCGCTAAGCAGCATCCCTCGACTCCTCATGATAGATAAGGCTAGTTCGCTAGCATAAACTCTTCCGCGGCGTATCCCTTGCGTAAGGCAAAGCTAAATCCCTTTACTGCGTGAAGAACGTCTTATCTGGAACTAATGTTATAAGCAATTTTTGGGTGTGAATAGTTGTAGCTACAACCTTTTCAAAAAAATAGTCTAGTGATACTGAAATAACTTGGCCAGTACGCGGAAGGCCTTATCATTTGGAACAGAGCATATACTGAGCTTGTTATATATCGCCAATTTCTTTTTATTAATAGCTTGCTGGGAGATTCCCTTCATTTCAGATAATTGATTAACATCGTAAATTAACAGTTCTCTAGCAAGCTCCTGATCAGAGGAGCTGAGCTGTGCAAAAGGACTATCCCCCTCAATAAACGTATCCCCCTGGGCTGCGGATATAATCGCACTCCAACAAGGAGCGAAGCCCTTATTTTTATCCAAAACGGCATAACACCCCAGGCGCATCATTTTTGCTGCGCTCAAGTTATAAGAGTTTGGACTGGTTAGGATAATCACCTGGCCTTTGAACTGTCTACCGAGCCAGCCAACCAAAGCCCAATAATCAACCCCTGGGATTCCTGCATCGACGAGAAGAATGCTCTCGCTTCCCGCTAATAGAAGCTGCTGTTCAAGCTCAGGAGATATTTGGTTGAACGTCTCAAATTCGCACCCCAGCAATACATCTAGAGATATTCTTAGCGTATCGAGCAAGACCTGATCGGTAGAGATTACCTTAACGTGCACCTTCACTCCTAACAAACCAGACAAAGCGAATAGGTTTCGTCATAACTAATTTCTGCTCGTAGATTTGACGCCTTCGCCAACATGAAAAACTCTAGTTTTAAGCAAGCTAATTCTGCACCACGCTCAACACTTGATAGTAAGGGGTTAAAGTAATCGTTATATGTAAATCGCCCTCCAAGATCAAAGTGAATACACTCTCTTTGAGGCTGAACCATGTCTTTAATGTCATAACCTAAAATGGAGTAATAATCTTTAAGGGTCGCAAGCATCAACACCATTGCAGCCTCATTACTTTCAATATTGCGATCAAATCGTTTTTCGCTCTTGATACCGAACTGACGCAGCAACTTAGACAAACGAAAATTACTATTCATCGCTGTCTCAACTTCTCTAGCATAAACTCTTTTAACTGCCGCTATTATTCTCTGGCTTAGAAAACGCTTGAATTGCTCGCTATCCCGAATACATACCTCGTCCATATAACGCTTGGAGTGCAGCCAACCTCGCTCACATACAGCCAAATACTCTGCTGGAAATAACACCAATTGTTCTCGATGCTGTTTGCTTAATTGCGCTTTTTCAATCCCCTTTTTCAGAACAGCCAAGCGGTCATCTATAACCTGCTGAATACAGCTATTCTCACTCAAAAGCTCCTCACAGGCTTTACTCAATAAGCAGCTCAACACAGCATCCAGCTCCAGATTTTTTGGAGTCTTTGATAAGAGTTCACCGCTATCGATAAAGCTACTAGTCGAAACAACCTTGATATGAGGCCAACGCTGATCAGCTTCGTTTAAAAATGAATATGCCGAAAAGCTGGCGCTCTCCTCATCCATCACAACCAGAAAATAATCAGCGGGTTTATGTTCCAAAAAGGAAATAGCTGATTGAATAGAGTTTGCACTTTGTATACGCAGGCCTTTAAATTTAGCTACACGTCGCGCAGAAGAACATGCTAAAGAATCATCACTAACAAACAAGAAGGCTTTGTCTAATTGCAAGCGGGTCGAATTCCATGTCATCACTTAAATCCTTTTATGATCACTGACTACTAACCGAACAAACTTATCACAGGTGCCGAGACAAGAAAGCCCGACCATATAATTAAAGGGTCACGGGTCACATTCACCTTATAAGCATATTCCATCGGAATCCAGACCGAAGGTCAACCACTATTTACATTGCTATTTGAATTAAACCTTCTACCAACAAAATATAGAATAGGTATATTACCCACAGCCCAAACAAAAAAAGCAGGCTAAGCCTGCTTTTTCTTAAACAAAATGGGAAAACCTAAAGAGTTAACGCGTACCGTAAACCACCATAGTTTTACCCTTAACCTGAACTAATCCCTGATCCTCAAGGGTCTTGAGTACACGTCCAACCATTTCACGAGAACAGCCAACTATTCGCCCTATTTCTTGACGCGTAATCTTAATTTGCATGCCGTCTGGATGAGTCATCGCATCAGGTTCTTTACATAAATCCAGTAAAGTGCGTGCAACACGACCCGTTACATCAAGAAATGCTAAGTCACCCACCTTACGCGTTGTCTGTCGCAAACGACTCGCCATTTGCTCACCAATAAAATACAAAATACGCGAGTCTTGAGACGATATTTCCCGGAACTTGTTGTAGCTGATCTCAGCAACTTCACACTCGGTTTTGGCTTTAACCCAGGCACTTCGAGAGTCCAGATTATCAAACAAGCCCATCTCACCGAAGAAATCACCGGCATTCAAATAAGCCATGATCATCTCACGACCATCATCATCTTCAATGATTACCGTTACCGAGCCTTTAATAATATAAAATAAGGAATCACTTTTATCGCCGGCGTAAATGATTGTACTTTTACTAGGGTATTTTCTACGATGACATTGCGATAGAAAGAAATCGAGGTGCTTTGTTTTACTTTCTATCGGTTTGAGTATTGTGGACATTCTAATTTACCTTTTTATTTGCTTACTTATCGTCAAGCGTTACTTCCTGTAATAGGCCAAAACTGAATCTTTATTCACTTTTTATCAGCAAAAACCGTAGCTTAGCCTACTATAATTCAGCTCAAGCACAAGGTTTTTCAATTCCTTTTTCGTAATAACCTTAAGTAACTCTTTGATACTTTTAAAAAGTATAGATCAAAAAAACAATTCCACAGTGATTATTAATTAGGGATTTATGTTACTCTGCATCATCATTTTGTAACATACACACTAGAGCAAGTGACATTCGAGGAACCAACAGTCCTCTACTCGCTTTTTTAAGTACTTCTTCGACGCAATTTCGCTAATTCAATTCTCATTACGAATACTCATTAGGTACACACATGAACGTAACAATTAATTGGGGCGGTGACGCCAAATTTGTAGGTCAATCAGGCTCAGGTCATGAAATAGTAATGGATGGCCCTCCTGACCATGGCGGAAAAAACCAAGGCCCTCGACCTATGGAAATGCTGCTACTAGGTTTGGGTGGCTGCACATCATTTGACGTCATGAGCATTCTGCAAAAATCCCGTCAAAACGTAACTGACTGCCAAGCAATTATCGACGCAGAACGTGCCGACGAAGTCCCCAGTGTTTTTACCAAGATCAGCATCCACTTCATTGTCAGTGGTGAGCAGCTTAAAGAAAGCCAAGTAAAAAGAGCCGTTTCTCTCTCTGCTGAAAAGTATTGCTCTGCTTCGATTATGCTTGAGAAAGGCGGTGTGGAAATCGCTCACAGCTATGAGATAAAAGAAGCCTGAGCCA
>NZ_LWGE01001363.1:0-4599 GCF_001635315.1 Oleiphilus sp. HI0123 | reverse complement strand
CATGCCGGTCACCACAAAACCTTTAAAGGAAACCTGCCTTAACAAATGAAGCAAGCCATCTAGGGCCAAAGCCATTCGCTCCATCACCGTCATCTCTGAAGAGTTTTCCCGCACCGCCTCAACGCCGCGTTCACCGTGGCGAACTACCGACGTCAATCTAGACATTAACAACATAAGCCTATTCATCAGAAACTCTCTCCAACACTCGCATTACAGCGCTACGCGCCCGAACGTTATTTTCTATTTCTGCTTTACTCGGTTTAATCGCCTTTCCAACTAGCTTAAAGCCTCGAACAATATCTTTTTCAAAAACGGGCACCCCCGGCGGAGGCGCATCACCTTTTGCTTTTTCACGCATAAAGCGCTTAACAATACGATCTTCGAGTGAATGAAAGCTAATAACAACTAAACGGCCACCGACTGCTAAACTCTCACTTGCTTCGTCCAGCAATCGCTCTAAATCACTCAATTCATCATTAACTTTAATTCGAATAGCCTGAAACACCCTGGTCGCCGGGTGCTTATGTTTTTCCCAAGACGGGTTCGCGTCCTTCACTATTTTCGACAGTTTTGCAGTCGTATCAATTTCCTGACCCAGCAATGCCTCTTTGATACCTCTAGCTATTTTCCTAGCAAACTTTTCTTCGCCATAATCGAAAAATACCTGAACCATCTCTTTCTCATCGACCTCTTTGATCCACTGTGCGGCACTCACTCCGCGCGTGGTATCCATCCGCATATCTAGCGGACCATCATTCATAAAACTGAAGCCTCTCTCAGCATTATCAAGCTGCGGAGATGACACACCCAAATCCGCTAACACGCCCGAAACTTTCTCTTGCCCACAAACTCTCAAATGCTCACGAATATCTGCGAAGGAGCCGTGCACAATCGAAAATCGCTCTTCATCAACAAATCGACTCTGTGCCGCAGATATTGCTTCCAAATCTTTGTCAATAGCGATCAACGAGCCATCTTTATCCAAAGCTTCTAGTATTTTTGAGCTATGCCCACCACGACCAAAGGTTGCATCAACATAGGCACCTGAAGAATTCGTCACCAATAAGTCAACTGCTTCTTGTAATAGCACCGTCTCGTGCATATGTTGCTCACAACTCATACCAATGTGTCCAATTCAATCAACATATACATTACAGAGACAAATTCAGCATTTGCTCTGGAATATCATCATCCTGATCTGCTTCATCTAACCAATTAAACCAACTGTCTTCACTCCAAAGCTCAAACTTCTTTCCTTGACCCACCAACATCAACTTCTTCTCGAGATTTGCATACTCTCTAAGTGTTGGCGGCACAAGAATTCGCCCATTCCCATCCATTTCCAAAGGCGTCGCATAACCAATCAACAAACGCTGAGTGCGTCGCGCAATCTTGTTGAAACTTGGCAGGCTTTCAATTTGAGGCAATATCTCTTTCCATTGATCTTCTGGGTAGACGAGCAAGCAGCGCTCCTCAGTATGCGCAGTCACAACAATACGGCCATCACAAAAAGACGCCAACGATTCCCGAATCTTAGTCGGAATCGCCATGCGACCTTTAGCATCCATATTGATTGCGTGACTACCTAAAAACAAAATTACGCCTCGAAACCCACAAAAAACTGAAAAATACCCAAAATTAACCACTTTTTTCTACTTTTACCCACTATAGGAACTAGAACTCCACAAATCAAGCAAAATAGACGGGTAGCCAAAGGGAAAAATACTCAAAAAACACAATAACTTAGAGAGATATAGGCAAAATCGGAAGGCACAGAGAGACTCTTATCTTTTAACAACAAAAAGATAGCGTGAAAACTTAAGAAACCACTTTAAGAGTAAGATTTTTTTCTTATTAAAAGACAAGAAATGGGGATTTTTTTAACTAGGAAAAGTAAAGAGTTTGCCGATAAGCCGGGTTCTGTCGTGGACAATCATTCATCTAGACTAAACGTCACCATTTAGTTCAAGCAACCTACCCGAATTCAGCGCGAGCCACGCCAACGAATTCCTATTTGGTTTTGCTCCGAGAGGGGTTTACCATCGCCATGAACTGTTGCCAGTCATGCGGTGCGCTCTTACCGCACCTTTTCACCCTTACCGTTCCTAGCCAAGGCTAGAACTTAGGCGGTTCACTTTCTGCTGCACTTTCCGTAGGCTTTCGCCCCCCAGGGGTTACCTGGCACTCTGCTCTGTGGAGCCCGGACTTTCCTCTCCTCATGCTGAAAACTCAGCTAAGCAGCGATTGCCTGGCAAACTCAGGAATAACAGTATTACGGAAATACAGATAATTCAAGAAAAGAATAGATAAATATAACTAATCTCGAACCGTAGCAATGCGAACATTACTAATACTCGTTAGATCAGAGATATAGCCACTGCCGATTGACGCTTCCTGCCCCTCGCGATCCGGAGGAGCAATTGTGGCTACAAAGTCTACCTGCCTCTCAACGATATAACGAATCGAGCCCAGGTTTTGCTCCAAGACAGTTACAGTTTGCTCTATACGACTTAACTCGTAGCTAGTATTGTCTTCTTGATCACTATCGGAATCGAAAACAATGCTATCAAACTCATCATCTCGAACAAGGAAAACAGCATCTTCAAAAGACGAAGGCGGAAGCTCATCCACATAACTCACATCAGCGGAGGTATCAGCTCCAACTAGAGAGTCTTGAATAGTGAGATTACTTGCCCACGACTCAACCTCTTGAGTCAAAGCAAACTCAAGCACGTCAGTCACCTCATCTGGGTTAGCATCCTCAATTGTGATATCGGTCTGAAAAGGCAGCACTTCATAATCGTCATCAACCGTCAAGCCCGCGGCTGTAGGACCAGCTATATTAACAATATCTTCAGCCGAGTTTGCTGACACAGCCGAAACCGTCCCCATCGCTCCTTCTGAAAGCAACTCAAAAGCATGCACAGGAAAAGCCGTCGCCAAGCCCAAAAATGATACTGGGAGAAAAATATTTCGGAACAGTCTATCCATTATGACTCTACATCCGTTAGATAATTATTTGCTTATATTTTGCACGATTAAGAATACCTTCGCAATCTACTAAGCACATCGAATCACATCATTCCTTCAAAATTGCAAACCGGTCGTCGGTTTTACAATCACTTCTCTTTCAAACTTAAAGCCAGGTTGTATATTTCCTTTTTACTTCCGCCCACAACATCCGCCACGACAGCACTTGCCTTTTTTGGCGGCAGCTCTAGAAGCAAACGCGCTAGAAGCTTGAGCTTTTGCTCATCACTCACACTCAGAGGCTCTTCCTGTGAACCTTCAAGCACCAACACAAACTCTCCTCTAGTTTGATCTTCGTCAGCCTTCATCCAAGCCAGAACTTCAGACACCTCACCGTACTTAATCGTCTCATATCGCTTGGTTAGTTCTCGAGCCACACAAAGTTTTCGCCCTGCCAACGCGTCGGACATAGCCTCAAGCGTCACCAAAATCCGGTGAGGCGATTCATAAAATATAACTGTGCGCCGCTCAGCAAGATAAGATTGCAGCACCTCTTCTTTAGCCTTTTTCTTAGCAGGCAGAAAGCCTTCAAAGATAAACGTGTCACTTGCAACGCCGCTGGCGCATAAAGCAGCAATCAGTGCAGAAGGGCCTGGTATGGGCCTGACGAGAACCCCACTTTCTTTGGCTCTCAAAACTAATGTATACCCCGGATCAGAAATCAGCGGCGTACCGGCATCTGAAACGAGCGCCACCGACTGCCCCTCTTTGACCAAGCCAATGATATAAGCACTTTTCTCAGACTCATTGTGCTCGTGCAGGGATATCATTTTTGTAGCAATACCGTAGTGCTCCAAAAGCTTTCTTGTGTGCCGCGTATCCTCCGCAGCAACAACGTCAACAGCTTTCAAAACCTCAATTGCCCTCAAAGTAATATCTGACAAATTTCCTATTGGCGTCGCAACAATGTAAATGGCACTTTCCAAGAACACAACCTCACTATAAAATACGGAACATTCTACATTTAAGCATAGACCCCGCTATGAAAGCACTTCACTTTTCTATTATTGTCTGCCTGTCTGTCATTATATCTGCCTGTGGCACATCGCCTAAAGTAAACCAAAGCAAACTAACAAAGGTCGAATCTCCCGCTCCAAAACAACCGGAAGAGCTGATTTCACTAGCACTAAAGTCCACCTCCCCAAAACAACAATCCAAGCTATTTTTTCAAGCCGCACAATCTTATTGGGAAAATAACCTATACGCACAGAGCGATGCTGCACTAGGGTCAGTTCAAATAGAGCACCTCAATGAAGCTGACGCTCAAGACTATCTTTTAATGTCCTTAAAGTTAGCGACAAGCAATAAGAACAAAGCACGCATTGAGAAAATACTGCCGCTAATCCCGAACCTTGGTTTATCTGGCATGAATGTCGACCAGCAAATCGAGCTTTCGCACTTATTATCTCAAGCTTATGAAATCACAGATTTAACTATTGAAGCGGCGATCACCTTAATCGATCATCGCGGCCTAATTAATCCAGAGCATCACCAAGACACAGACGAGCAAATCTGGCACCTACTCCGCTCAACTGAAACAGCCGACCTAAGCCAATACATTTACACAGG
>NZ_LWGE01001362.1:0-573 GCF_001635315.1 Oleiphilus sp. HI0123 | reverse complement strand
TGCTAGAGCAATCGAACGTAGATACGGTGCAAGAGCTGGTCAGCATGATTACTGTCCAGCGCGCCTATGAAATGAACTCAAAAGTTGTGTCTACGGCTGACCAGATGCTCCAGTACATTGGGCAGAACCTGTAATACGCGCTTAGTTGTTTGAGGGGAAGGTGATTATATGAGGCAGATTAATCAAGTATTCAAAGCAGTGCTAGGCCTGAGCTTGGTCGTGTTGACTAGTGCATGCAGCATCATGACTCGTGAGCACCCTTTGCCCAATGACCCGGCTTACGCTCCTGTACCTTCGAGTGCGCTGAAATCAGGTGAAATGGTGACGGGGTCGATCTATCAGGTTAACCGAAACTTTAGTATGTATGGTGATCAGGTTGCCTTAAACGTTGGTGATATTCTGACGGTTACCTTGCAAGAAAACACCAGTTCATCCAAGTCAGCAGATACCAGCTATGACAAAGATGATGAAGTGACTTTTAATGAGGCAACCATTCTAGGCAATGTTATTCAAAAACATGGTTTGAGCCTTTTGACTAATCCTAGCTTAGAGCGAGCGTTTGATGGTAAGGCA
>NZ_LWGE01001361.1:0-2117 GCF_001635315.1 Oleiphilus sp. HI0123 | reverse complement strand
TGACTTGCTAACTGTCATTTATGAGACAGGAAACGAGAGCAATATAGATGAGTCCGAAGAAATTTCGATTTACATCAATGACGATACATTCCACTTCAACTCCTACAATAGCGAGTCAGGCTCACAAGCGCATATTTTGACGAAAAAGAACAGCAACTACGAACCAACAAGCTTCGAGGAAAGCACCCTCATTTTTGTTAAGGATATGAGAAATCAAGATGACTTACCTTTACTCATATCATCGTCGCCAGTTAAGAATGTTAGTGGGACGCGGCAGCTTTCTGGAGCCTATCTGTATAAATATGATGAAGACAAAGATAATGGCCGTGCGCTGGCACAGTCATCACGAGAGAATGAAAATGGGAATAAAGAGCACCGCTCCGTTGACTTTAGCTACGGTATCTTCCATGAATTATCAAACCTCGAATTCATGAATGGAAGCGTCATCAACGATTATTATAGCTTTCTAAACTTTGAAGCGACCTACTCTCTTGAGGGGGTCGAGCAGCGCGCCAATTTCAGCTTCATTTTTAACCCCAGTCAAGAAACACCAGATCCTGATATTGAAGATCAATCTCTATCGTTATTATTAGTCGATGGCATGTAGTTTTTGAGCAGCGTTCATTGAGTTTACGCATTTACAAAAGGAATAGGGTTACCAAGCAGATGAAAATGCATTCACGACTTTTAATATTAGCCATTTTGATGATGGGTATAGCAGCTTGCTCTGAGTCAAACAAAACCACCACCGAGTTGCCACCAATAATCGAAAATTTGAACTTTCCATTTATTAAAAACAACTCACTATATGAGTTCGACCCGGAATCAGGCGAAAGCAAGATTGTAGAAGCCCATTTTACCGAGGACAGCGCAGCGCGACTTTCTCTATTCATTGGGCCAGACGATGAAAACCCAACTTTAGTTAGCTCTCCTGAAGGCCACATTGTATATCTAGACACCGACGAGGCAGAAGAAGTTCAAGGTGACGACAGCAATTCTTCACTTATACACACCTTGCTTCCTGAGCTTATTGCTTACAGCAAAGGTTCCTCTATATTTTTATTCGAATTAGTGACTCGCTATGCCCACCCAATTGTCAATTTTGAGCCTGTGGATGGCAAGCCCCCTCTTATTTGCGATATTCGGCCGTCTCTAACCCTTGATGAAGAAAACCGACTCATTGATGAGATACTGTACAAAAATGAACATAAACTATATGTAAAAACAGCACCCGAGGACTGTGCTCTCAGCACATTCAATTACTACCAAATTGACCTAGAACAAGACCCAGATACCGAGTATGAGATTCGCCGTATATCTATCAATAGCCATACTCATGTTAGTAGCCACTCCCATACTCATACAGATGACCATGACCACGATCACGCCTACGAAGCTGGCGAGATTGGCGATGATGGCTTGCCTTTCGACCCTAACAACCACCCTCACTACCACACCCACGAGCACGATTTTTTCTACGGTAACCACGAAGAACATTTATACCTAAGTAAAGAGGAAATAGATGAAGTCCACTCTTTAGCAAGCAACCAGGAAACCTCGTTTGAGAAAAGTCAGGCCTGGGTTGGACGAGTAACAAATTCAAGTGAAGCCTTAATGTACGCCGAGCACCCGGTTTATAACACCTCAACCAAAGAGTTTGGCTACCTTGGATTTAACTACCTAAAGAATCAATATGAATTCTATATTAAAGAATCTGATCGTAATTTTGACACTCTCGAATACTCATTTGGTCTTACTGAGCTTGGCGTTGAGCTAATCAACCGAGACCCAAACTATAAGAATAACCAAGATCAATGGTTCACCTATATTGAGAATGCTATTCTGTTCAGACATAACGACGCCTTAATTAAACTCCCCACTCTAGCAATATTTGATCGCGGCCATGTTGAAGAACGTGAAGATCGCTTTGAAACACCAATTTTTGTATTTCAAAACCCTGAAGACTCTCAACTTTCCTATCATCAAGAGACTGATAGACTGTATATACGTGACGGACTTAATCTTCATATGATTGAAGGTGTATCCACCGAAGAGACCCTTACCACGCTCAAGGAGTATTCAGCGGCAGAAGTAGAAGACATTCGAATGATCAGCAC
>NZ_LWGE01001360.1:0-3274 GCF_001635315.1 Oleiphilus sp. HI0123 | reverse complement strand
CCACCAAATATATTAACCAATACTGCTTTTACATTGTCGTCAGACAAAATAATTTTGAATGCTTCTGAAACACGTTCTTTCGTCGCACCGCCACCAACATCCAAGAAGTTAGCAGGCTTACCACCGTGCAAGTTAACGATATCCATCGTACCCATTGCAAGACCGGCACCGTTAACCATACAACCAACATTTCCGTCCAGAGCAACATAGTTCAATTCGAATTTAGCAGCATGTGCTTCACGCTCATCTTCTTGAGAAGGATCGTGCATTTCACGGATCTTAGGCTGACGATATAAAGCATTGCTATCAACGCCAATTTTTCCATCCAAGCAGTGGATGTTACCTTCGTCTGTAATGACTAGAGGGTTGATTTCTAATAGTGCGAAATCATGATCATTGAACATGTTCGACAAACCCATAAACACTTTTACGAACTGCTTGATCTGATCGCCTTCAAGACCTAACTTGAATGCAAGCTCACGACCTTGATACTGCTGTGGGCCAACCAGTGGATCAATTTCAGCTTTGTGAATCAATTCAGGCGTTTCTTCAGCAACAGTTTCAATTTCAACACCACCTTCAGTAGAAGCCATAAACACTACGCGCTGAGACGCTCTATCTACGACGGCACCCAAGTACAATTCGTTAGCAATATCAGTGCAACTTTCAACAAGAATTTTTGCAACTGGCTGACCACTCTCGTCTGTTTGATACGTGACAAGATTCTTACCCAACCAGCTCTCAGCAAAGGCCTTGATCTCTTCTTTGGACTTAACCAGCTTAACGCCACCTGCTTTACCACGGCCACCTGCGTGAACCTGGCACTTCACTACCCACATATCGCCGCCAATTTTATCGGCTGCAGCAGCCGCTTCGTCAGCTGTGTCACATGCATAACCTGTAGAAACAGGCAGTCCGTATTCAGCAAAGAGTTGTTTTGCCTGATACTCGTGTAAATTCATAATTCATTCCGTCATTTAATTGATTAATGCCACTCGTATTAAGTGGCCGGACAAAATCTCGGTCAATCCTTAACCGATCACATTGCGCCACTCATTGCTGGCACAGCGTAAATCCCTTTTCTTTCCCGTGTTATGTTCGCACTAGCCCCGCTTATCTATTGAAATAATGCGGGGAATATGCGTTATTATTTATTTACGTTTCTTTCTATTTGCAATATGAATCGCATGACCACCAACAGCTAATGCAGCTTCATGGACCGTTTCTGACAATGTTGGGTGAGCAAACATTGTCAAACCAAGGTCTTCAGCGCTAGAACCAAACTCCATCGCGATAACCGCTTGCGCAATTAGCTCAGAAGTACTGCCACCTATCATATGAACACCAAGTACTCTGTCCGTCTTAGCATCTGCTAATACCTTAACCATACCTGCAGTGTTATTCGCTGCCATTGCACGGCCATTTGCAGCAAACGGACAAGTACCAACGTTATACTCAACACCGTCAGCCTTTAGCTGCTCTTCAGTACGTCCAACCCAAGAGATTTCAGGGTTGGTATAGATAACCCCGGGAATCGTATCGTAATTAACTTCAGTCTTTTGACCAGCAATACGCTCAGCAACCATAACCCCCTCTTCAGAGCCTTTATGCGCTAGCATTGGACCACGTACAACATCGCCTACGGCATAAACACCCGGAACGCCTGTATTACAATGGTCATCTACGAAGATAAATCCGCGCTCATCGAGGTTTACACCGCTATCAGCCGCTAACAAGTCTTCTGTTACTGGTCGGCGACCGACAGCGACTATCAACTTATCAACCTTAAGTTCTTGCGCACCTTTGGTATCTTCATAGCTAACGTTTACGAGGCCGCGCTTGATATCGGTACCATTAACACGCGCCTTTAATTTAATATCCAAGCCCTGCTTCTTAAATTGCTTAAGCGCTTCTTTTGCAATTTGCTGATCAACAGAACTTAAGAAGGTATCTTGAGCTTCGAGGACCGTTACTTCAGAACCCAAGCGCGCCCATACACTACCCAATTCAAGGCCGATAACACCTGCCCCGATCACGCCCAAACGCTTAGGAACTTCATCAAAGTTCAGCGCACCAGTTGAATCAACGATATGGCCTTCAGTTAAAGGTGCTGGCGGAATCTCTACAGGTGTTGAACCTGTTGCAAGAATCACATTGTCAGCATCGTAAACAGTAACACCACCCTTGGCATCCGTTACTTCAACCTGCTTACCCGCAAGCAATTTACCCGTACCTTGAATCGACGTTACACCATTTGCTTTGAACAAAGATGCAATACCACCTGTTAAATTCTTAACAATCGTATCTTTACGGCCAATCATCTTAGGCACGTCAATCTTCAAATCGTCCAGGCCAATACCGTGCACGTCAAAATCATGCTTCGCCTCTTCATACTTATGTGAAGACTCAAGCAAGGCTTTTGAAGGGATACAACCCACGTTCAAACAGGTACCACCAAGAATCTGCTTACCTGTCTCAGATGTCCACTTTTCAACACACGCAGTCTTTAAGCCAAGCTGACCACAACGAATTGCAGCAACATATCCAGCCGGACCAGAACCAATTACGATTACATCATACTTATTTGACATTTATATTTATCTCCCGGTTCTCGACTTAAATTTCTAGAAGAATTCTAGCTGGATCTTCAATCATTTCCTTGATCGCAACCAGGAACTGAACAGCTTCTTTACCATCAATCATTCGATGGTCATAAGACAAAGCAAGGTACATCATCGGCAAGATCACAACCTCACCATTAACAGCCATAGGTCTCTCTTGAATCTTATGCATACCCAAAATCGCCGTTTGAGGCGGATTCAAGATTGGCGTAGACATCAAGGAACCGAATACACCACCGTTAGAAATAGTGAAAGTACCGCCTGTCATTTCTTCAATAGAGAGCTTACCGTTACGGGCTTTTTGACCATACTCTTTGATTGATCCTTCAATTGTTGCCAAGCTCATACCATCTGCATCGCGTAAGACTGGTACTACCAGGCCTTTATCACTTGATACCGCTACACCAATATCCTGATAACCATGATAAACAATTTCATCACCATCGATTGACGCATTAACTGCCGGGAAGCGCTTCAAGGCTTCAGCAGCTGCTTTAACGAATAAGGACATGAAACCAAGCTTAGTGCCATCATGCTTCTTCTCAAACAACTCTTTATATTGTTTTCTAAGATCCATTAAGGGCTTCATGTTAACCTCATTAAAGGTGGTCAACATGGCAGTATTTTGACTTGCATCCAACAATCGACGTGCA
>NZ_LWGE01001359.1:0-4417 GCF_001635315.1 Oleiphilus sp. HI0123 | reverse complement strand
AGTCATCGCTGAACCACAGGAAGAAAAAGGTAAAATAGTTGCGATGACCAGCCCTGTTATTGCGAGTCCGAGCAAGACTGAGAACGAACGGCAAGGCTGGATTTTGAAATTTGTGCTACCAGACAAGTTCACTATTAACAATTCTCCTCAACCTACAGACCCGCTTGTTTGTCTTCGTGAGGTTCCTGAGAAACGAGTTGCAGCGATTAGCTATTCAGGATTATGGAGTGAAAGCAATTATCAAAAACATGTCAATCAACTGAGTGACTGGCTCAACAGCAATAATTACTCTTCAATTTCACTAGCTAGTTATGCAGGGTACGATCCACCCTGGGCACTACCATTTCTGCGACGCAATGAGATATTAATTGATGTTCTACCTTAGGTTGATAATTGTGCTCGCCTTAGTGTCGAGCTCTGTTTCATTGAATGCTGAGCCATATCAAACCGGCAGTAAGGAAACGTCGCTAGTAAAAAAAAGCCAGGCTAGAAAACAACAGACTGGCTGGTTTTACGGTGCTTTTACAAGCATCAATTCCTCTTATTATGCCGGCGTAGGAGCTGACACGGTTGCCCTGCCTATTATAGGTTATATAGGTACTAGGTTTAGCTTTTTGGGGCCTCGTGCCAGCTATATCATACATCAGAGTGCTGAACTGGAAGCTTTGGCACTCATCACCTATAAGTCGGTCGGTTACAAACCGAACGACTCAAAGCATCTTGACGGAATGACGAGGCGCCAGAACTCATTGTTTGGCGGTCTGAGTACAAGCCTCAAAAAAGACAGACTGTCGTACACACTTAGCTATCTTCATGATTTACAGAACCATTCAGGCGGACAAGATTTCACCCTTGCAATGTCATACCGTTACAATTACGGGCCATTTTTTTTGACTCCAAAGATCTCTTTAAACTATTTGGATAGCGCGTACAGTAACTACTATTTTGGCGTGCGCGATCACGAATCCAATTCAGATAGACAAGCTTACACTCCCAACACGTCGATCAATCCGTCTGTTAGCCTTAACTTTGCAACGCCAATTTTTCTCAAAGGCTTTACCCGTGCCAGCGTGACACATTCCTGGCTGGACTCCTCGCTATATAACAGCCCTATTGTTAACAACAAAAACCATTGGAAGGTAAATCTTTCTTTCACCCGATTCTTTTGATTTCAAACCTGAATCAAGCTGATGCACCCTTCCAATAAGCCATTACTCCCTGCACTCAGTTTTCAATAACCATTGAGGTCACACAAAATGAACCAATCCAAGGCTGCAGCAATTATCATCGGCGCTAACGGGGGTATTGGGAGCGCAATCCTTAAACGTATGCAATCAGATAGAAGCATCACGACTATTTTTGCGCTGTCTAGGAACGAGCCCCAGAGAAATGAAAGTCAAAAAACAAAAACCGAATGGCTACAAACCGACGCCAAGCTTAGTTCGATTCAGGCTTGCTGCAAACAAATAGCGGACAGTCATATACCTATTCGATATATCGTGATCGCCAGCGGTTTACTACATAGTAAAGAACTCAACATAAAGCCTGAGAAACGTATCGAAGATATCAACTATGAAAGTCTGCATAGCGTTTTTGAGACCAACACGTTCATGCCGATTGTCTGGTTAAAAGAGCTGACCGGGTTACTGAATAAAAATTCAGCGACCACGATTGCTGTATTATCAGCAAGAGTGGGTAGCATTAAAGATAATCGGCTCGGCGGCTGGTATAGCTATCGAGCCTCTAAAGCAGCACTAAACATGCTTCTCAAGAATGCTTCTATTGAATACAGTCGTCGCTTTCCAAAAGCAAAAGTCATTTCATTCCACCCTGGAACCACAGACACCGAACTTTCAAAGCCATACCAAGCGGGCGTTCCAGAAGAAAAACTATTCAAGACCGACTTTGTCGCAGATCGGCTGCATCAACTCTTAGTTGAGTCAAAAGCAGATGGAAAGTTAAGTTTTAAAGATTGGAACAATATGGATATTGAGTGGTAGTAGGCCAGCTCTTGGCTTACTCAGAAACCTAAACCGAACCAAGCTACTAAGGTAACAATTGTTTTACTCAGCCTTTTCTACACGAGCCGTGTCGATTTCTAACTCATGAGTCAATGGCTATCATTGTTCTCCACGGGCGTCCATCACACACTGTATAGTTTGAGCATGTTTTTAGGCAGCCCCTGCAAGGTAATCTTAGGGTAGTGCTTTGTTTGCTGCGATGCTCTGTATCTACATTTTTACTTGTATTGGTAGCCATAAAATAACGCTCTCCTAGACTCGCTCTAATTCGAAAAAAAAGTCCCGCAAAGCGGGACAAAGGTAGATCGATTTAGATAACCACTTCTACTAAGGGGCTGTGATTACCGCATCGACTACATGAATAACACCATTTGAGGTTTCAACATCTGTAATCAACACCGTGGCATTTCCAACCATCAGCATACCCATATCGATATCTACTGTAAGATCTGTATCTGCACGCAATGTCGGTACAGCCGTGCCATTTGCTGCATAGGCAGCTATGGAGTCAATTTCTGTGCCGCTGATTACGTGTTGGCTCAAGATATCTGCCAAGCCACCTAAAGCAAGCACTTCACTAGGTGTACCCACTGCTGCGAACGCTGCATCAGTCGGTGCAAACACGGTGAACGGCCCATCCCCCACCAACGCAGCATCTAAGCCTTCTTGCTGAAGCGCGGCGAGCAAGGTTGTGAACTCTGCATCCACCTCAGCCCCTGCCAAATTAGTCACCAGCTCACCAATGGTAATACTGTCATCTGATAAAGCATCAGCTGATGGTGGCAATAGGACTTTATCAATCGCATGGATTATTCCATTTGATGTATCGACATCGGCAACAATGACCTTAGATGTGTTAATGAATAAGTCTGGGTCATCATAAGAAATTGCCAGATCTTTTGCGGTATATAACGGCGTTGTTGTATTGCCTGACAGGCTGATTGCGGTCAAAGCATCAACTTCAGAGTCCAATACATGATATTGCAGAATATCCCCAAGATTCGTTAGTGCAAGAATATCACCGGCACTATCAAACGCGTCATTATTTGCCACCAAGTCTGCAAAGGCATCATCAGTCGGTGCAAAAACGGTTAGGTCTGGCGTTGTCGCTAAAGTGCTTACTAAGCCAGCCTCAACGACGGCAGCCACCAATGTATCAAAGCGACCATCTGCTTGTGCCGTTTCAACAACATTGAAATAATTTGGTGGAATAAGAACCTTATCTATTGCGTGAATGATACCGTTGTCCGCAACAACGTCAGCGATCACAACTTGAGAGCGGTTAACAAATAGATCATCGCCAGAGACAGATACTTCAATACTCGACGTCTCAACAGTGGGTGTTGTGTTATCCATCATTCCAGCTAAGGATGTAGCTGCTGTCGCGTCAACCGTTCCAGATAAAACATGGTAAGTCAGGATATTAGCTAGGTCTGAACGCGCCAGGAACTCATCTGGCGTCACACCCAATGCTGTAAACAATGCATCGAAGGCATCGTCCGTCGGCGCAAATACTGTAAACTCTCCACCACTTAGGGTTTCACCTAAGCCTGCCGCCGCCACCGCAGCATAAAGTGTATCGAAGCTATCGTTGCA
Organism: Oleiphilus sp. HI0123; assembly: GCF_001635315.1. Classification (NCBI taxonomy): domain Bacteria; kingdom Pseudomonadati; phylum Pseudomonadota; class Gammaproteobacteria; order Oceanospirillales; family Oleiphilaceae; genus Oleiphilus; species Oleiphilus sp. HI0123. Next base: position 800 of record NZ_LWGE01001359.1, on the reverse strand, counting down.
GTCAGCGATGTCTGCGATTGAACCCGTGCAAGACGCTGCGCTATCGTTATCGCTGTCACTACATGCTGACAATAATAGTGTTGAACTGGCAAACAACAATACGGATAAACTTTTGGCCCAAGAAAGCCTGTCTAAAAGTCGAGTGGACATAATGTGTACCTTCCCTAAATCATTCTTCAATTTCGTTTTGAGTTAATACCGACATCATTCTTACAAATTAAACATGCGTCGGTGACATTCATCTCGAGCGCTCAAACCAGTTTACGGGGAGGTTGTAAATTCGGATCACAATTAAGTTCTGTTTTCTAAAACGAAACGACATGAAAACACAAAATTATGATCCGTTTTCGCATTCTTCGAGTAAAGGTAATTAAACAGTGTCCGGAGAATAAGCACCTATGCTCGCTAAAGAATATGCTGAAACCAAGATTAGCAATACGAGTGGAAACCCTTATGACCTTGAGAATAATCAGCTGCCACAACTGCCTATCGCAACGCAAATGAAGCTCTATAAATCTATGGAGTCTTACGCCCTGTCACAGCTGGTTTTATTTGCTCAGTTTCCCAGACTACTGAGCTCTTTGAAGTCATTGGTCGAACTAATCGAGAACGAAACTCAAAAATACTTAAGAACCCAGATCTATAACGATGGAAGTGTCTATTTAAAAATCATTTCTCTCATCGATTCTCTTGAGGTAATCGACCATATCGAAGGTTCAAAGCAGCAGAGGAAAGCAGTAAGCAGAAAGCTGAAAAAAAACCTTTCACTTTGGAAAGTCCCTCGCCACCTAGTGATAAAA
>NZ_LWGE01001358.1:0-2920 GCF_001635315.1 Oleiphilus sp. HI0123 | reverse complement strand
GCAAGAGGAAGGAGAATACGATAGAGAATACAAGCAAATCTCTCCCTATTTACCGAGAGCTAATCAATCTAAAGCTAACTTGTTCAATGTCACAGCTAAAGAAAAGGTTGGACAGTTTTATCTAAAACATGGCCAATATGAAAAGGCTGATCGATATTTGAGCCCAGCATTTGACTTCATTAGTAACTTTTTTGTTCAAAGTGCTAATGCAAATAATGGATTTTCCCAGGTGGTAACTGCGTTATCTGCTATGGGGAATGCATCCAGTAAAAAGGATTCCAATGAGAATTTGGGGTTAGCGCTTGGTGTGGTCAAGCAGAAACTTGGCAAGATAGATGAGCTAGAGCATGTTTTTGCAGCGGCGCATGAAATAAGTTGTGATATTTCAACAAGGGTTGACCCTAAAGCTCATGATGTTCCAGAAGAAGGTGTGTTCGCCGGATGTATGCGCACGCTTTATCACTATGCAAACCTTTTTGCAGCGAGTGGTAAACATGGGATAGCTAAAGAGCTTTATCTAAAAGCCCTTAAACTTCAGAAAAAGACGACGATTTTTAGGCTTCTCGCTTTTTCGGTGGATGAAAAGAAAGATCGTGATTATCTACAGTGGGTTAAAGGCTTAACGAACGCAGCTTTTCAACACGCTGTTCACTCGAAAGTATATTCCCACTCAGAAATCACAGAGCTTTATTTGCATCTTTCAAATCTGAAGGGGCAGTTACTCTCGATTGACTCTGAAATACTAAAGAAAGCTCGTAAATCTTCTAATCCAGATATACAAAATAAGTACCATGAATTTGCTAAAATAAGCGATGAATTTGACGAGCTAGTTTTATCTGGTGCGCGTACTGACTTAGAGGCATACAATAGATTAATGCTTAAAAAAGCAGAGGCCAGATTAAAGCTCAAACGAACTTTTGCATTTAATCATCCTGAACTATTCGAAACTAAGAATATTGATCAATTCCTTGGCGCAATGAGCCCTGACGATGTGTTTATCGACATAGTTAAATTGCACTCTTTTAACTACGAATCTCTTTCATTCGAAGGGGAGACTTATATAGCAGTTGTAGCAGAAACCTCTGGTCAATTGGAGATGGTAAATTTGGGGGATGCAGTTAATATCGATGATGCTGTAGGCACTTATCATGCAACTATTAACAACTCGCTGGCCAAAGGGCTTGAACCGCAAAAACTCGATTTAGATAAAACGCTGGAGAGCATATACGATCTTACATTATCAAAGTTAGATAATTTGGTTGAAGGAAAATCGACTTTATTAGTTAATGCTGATGGCGCTTTTCATTCAATGCCATTATCTATTCTAAGAAAGAATAATCGTTACTTGCTAGAAGACTACAAAGTTGTGTATGTGCAGTCTCGTAGTATTGATAACAAACAAAAAGTTCGATTGCCTGAAAGCTTTGTTGTGGTAACGGATCCTGATTATAACTCGCCATCTGCTACCCAGTCCTTTTCAACGAGAGCAATTCAAACCATCGCCCGCGAAGTTCAGCAGTTTTCAGCACTACCTGAAACAAAACATGAAGGTGAAGAAATATCTAGAGTCTTACGAGGCAAGTCTTCAATAATATCGCTCACAGGCAAAGAAGCTTCAGAAGCTAACTTACGTAAAGTGTTAGCAGATGACAAGGGTCTTAAGGCGCTCCATATTGCAAGTCACGGCTTTTTCTTACCTGCTGATAATAATATTCCGCCTGCTGCTTTTGTAAATAAATTAAATAAAACAATCTCAACAACTTATATCAAGAAAGATAACCCTATGCTTCGTTCGGGTATTGCATTAGCTGGTGCTAATGATGAAACATCTAAAAGCAGTGGCGCTGGCTTATTGACAGCGAGTCAATTCAGCACGATGGATTTGGATGATGTATATCTTGCTGTGCTCTCTGCCTGTAATACAGGATCCGGTGACATTCAATCTGGTGAAGGGGTGTTTGGGCTTCAGCGAGGCTTGCTAATGGCTGGTGTTGATAATCTAGTACTGAGTTCCTGGTCTATACCAAGCGATGAAACTGTCTTATTGATGGGGCGATTCTACGAGCATTTAGTGGCAGGGCAAGATGTCAGCGATGCTCTGAGAACAGCTCAGCTTGATATGTTAAAAGTGAACAGTAATCCATTCTTTTGGGGAGCATTTACGAGTCTAACTACAGAAATCGTAAACTAGTTATTTCATACAGGTAACAGCGGCTCGACATAATAGAGAGCCGCTTTTTGTTCTTCTAAAATCAGTTGTCCTCCTACTGTCCCTAACGAAATTGATCCTCAAATCGTAATCTAGTTTCAAGCGTTACGAGAGACGCTTTACAAATTAAATTACTTTTTGAGGATATGAAAATGACAACTGAAATTATAACTGCACTTATTACACTACTTACCGTTGCCACCTTTACTGTCTGGTACAAGGTATATAAGGAAATTACAAATCCCGCGATAAGAGAACATGAATCACCAACCAATCGTGTAACGAAAATTGCTTGTCGCCCTGAATTTGATCTCCAGCGTAAGCTAGTTAACATTCAGACTCAAATCAAAAAAGAACTATCTACACCTGAAATTAGCAAACATATAAAGAAAGCTAACACTAACGAAATGAGGAACGATAAGTTCCGTTGGATAGATTTGCCTTACCTAAAGTTCGACTGTTTAGATGCACCTGATATGAGCACTTATAGCCAGTTTGCATCAATTAAAGATTTTGGAAGCGAAGACGTAAAAGAAGAAAGTGTACAAGAAAGGTTTTTGCCTAACTTTAAATATGATTTAGCTGAAATATCGATTGACTCAAAAACATTTTGCTGGAGTAAGGCGTTCGTAAAGCCCGATGCAGTGTTCTATGACAAGGATAAGGATGAGTACATTGTCGTCGAGTATAAGAGCAGAGAATTTTACACAC
>NZ_LWGE01001357.1:0-2919 GCF_001635315.1 Oleiphilus sp. HI0123 | reverse complement strand
ATCTTTTCTCTGTTTTTATCTTTTCTCTGTGTAGGCCGCAGGCCTCTCTGTGCCCTCGGTGGTGAACCGTCTTTTGTGTTTTGATCTTTAAGGGATAAACCGAAGAACCACAGAGGACACCTGGCGCTTCGCTGCACAGAGGAAGAGATGGAGACACACCTAAAAAGGCTTTTATCTTTTCTCTGTTTTTATCTTTTCTCTGTGTAGGCCGCAGGCCTCTCTGTGCCCTCGGTGGTGAACCGTCTTTTGTGTTTTGATCTTTAAGGGCAGTCTTTAGCGACAGAAAAAACTACACCCACTGCCTGCTTAGATGTATAATCTGCCGCCTATTTTTTAAGCAACTCTTTTCGCAAGCGATTGATATTTAGATGACCGACAACACGACCAAGAAGCTTTTTATTAAAACTCACGGCTGCCAGATGAATGAGTACGACTCATCTCGCATGACAGACTTACTGCAAGACAGTCATAAAGTTGAGTTAACCGAGAACGAGAGTGATGCTGACATCATTCTTCTTAACACCTGCTCTATTCGTGAAAAAGCACAGGAAAAGGTCTTTCACCAGCTTGGTCGCTGGAAGAAGCTTAAGGAAAGCAACCCGGAACTAACTATCGGAGTTGGTGGTTGCGTTGCCAGTCAGGAAGGTGAGGCGATTCGTTCTCGCGCGCCTTTTGTAGACGTGATCTTTGGCCCACAAACGCTTCATCGCCTACCAGAGATGATCGACGCATCAAAAACAACTGATGTAGGCGTGGTCGACATCAGCTTCCCTGAAGTTGAAAAGTTTGACCACCTCCCTGCTCCCGGTATAAATGGCCCTTCTGCGTTTGTTTCAATTATGGAAGGCTGTAGCAAGTATTGTACTTTTTGTGTTGTGCCTTACACGCGAGGTGAGGAAGTTAGCCGCCCTGTTGATGACGTACTGGCAGAAATCTCCCACCTTGCTACTCAAGGTGTGCGTGAAATCAACTTACTCGGCCAAAACGTTAACGCCTACCAAGGTGAAACGCACGATGGCGATATGATGGATCTTGCTGAGTTAATCACACTAACCGCAGCCATTGAAGGCATTGACCGAATTCGTTTTACAACGTCGCATCCGGTTGAGTTCAGTGACTCACTTATCGACGTTTATGCCGATACTCCTGAGCTGGTAAGCCACCTCCACCTTCCTGTTCAAAGCGGTTCAGACAGAATACTGAATGCGATGAAGCGCGGCCATATGGCATTAGAGTACAAATCTAAAATTCGCCGTATACGTAAGCACCGCCCTGATATTAGTATCTCTTCAGACTTTATCATTGGCTTCCCTGGCGAAACCGAGAAAGACTTTGAAGACACCATGAAGCTGATCAATGACGTTGGCTTTGACGCTTCTTTTAGTTTTATCTATAGCGCGCGCCCGGGTACACCAGCAGCAGATTTACCTGATGAAACAAGCGAAGAAGTTAAAAAACAACGACTGCAAATTCTGCAGCAGCGCATTCTTCAACAAGCTCAAGATATTAGCCGAAAAATGGTCGGTAATACCGAACGAATTCTGGTCACAGGTTTTTCTAAGAAAGACCCCGGGGAGCTACAAGGCCGAACCGAAAATAACCGTGTTGTGAACTTCAAAGCGAAGCAAGACCGCTCAGATAGTGCCTTGATCGGGCGCTTTATCGACGTGAAGATTACCGATGCTTACGCAAATTCATTACGTGGTGAAAGAGTCGATGAGCAAGACTACTAAAAAAGAAAAGTTAGCCAGACGGCAAGACAAGCAGCCTGACGATAAAGTCAAAACAACGAGCACTGGCTCCATTACCATTAAAGAAGTTGCACTGACGCCTTTTGATAATGACCGCCTCGCCTGTTTGTGCGGCCAATTTGATGAAAACATCAAACACCTGGAGATGCGCCTAGATGTTAAGATTAGCTATCGGGGCGCTGTTTTCAAAATACGTGGCGAAAAAGCTGAAGCATCTCAGGCGGCGCTAGAGATAATCAGACACCTATATCGAGAGACCGAGGATAATTCGAGCATTAGCCTTGAAATGGTTCACCTCTTTGTTCAGGAGTTTGGCGTTGATGCTATTTCGAGCGAGCTATCAGAAGAAGCTCGACTAATCAAAACACCTCGAAGCCAAGTTAAACCTCGCGGCGAGAACCAGTGCCAATATGTTGCTAACATTAAGCAGCATGATATTAATTTTGGCTTAGGCCCTGCTGGTACTGGCAAAACCTACCTTGCTGTTGCTTGTGCTGTAGAAGCGCTAAATAACGAAGAAGTTAAACGCATTCTGCTAGTTCGGCCCGCAGTTGAAGCAGGAGAAAAGCTTGGCTTTCTGCCTGGCGACCTGGCTCAGAAAGTTGACCCTTACTTGCGCCCTCTCTATGACGCGCTATATGAAATGCTAGGCTTCGACCAAGTCGCCAAGCTCATGGATAAGAACATCATAGAAGTCGCACCACTCGCCTTTATGCGCGGCCGAACACTTAATAATGCTTTTATTATTTTGGACGAAAGCCAGAACACCACACCCGAACAAATGAAGATGTTCCTGACCCGAATTGGTTTTGGCTCAACAGCCGTTATTACGGGCGACCTAACCCAAACCGACCTACCTAAACACGCGATGTCGGGCTTAGCTCAGGCTCAGCGCGTTTTAAATGGCGTAAAAGGCATCAGCAGCATCCACTTCCGCCCATCTGATGTTGTCAGACACCCTATTGTTCAACGAATTGTAGAGGCTTATAACAAGCACGATACGCAGGGAAAGGCTTAAACCACAGAGGACACCGAGCGCTTCGCTGCACAGAGGAAGGGATTAAGACACCCTAAAAACCTTTTTATCTTTTCTCGGTGTAGGCCGCAGGCCTCTCTGTGACCTCTGTGGTGAACCGTGTTTTATGTTTTGATCTTGAAGTGATAAACC
>NZ_LWGE01001356.1:0-8752 GCF_001635315.1 Oleiphilus sp. HI0123 | reverse complement strand
TGGTCATGGCTCGTACAAACTCAGCAGAATCAGTTCGGCAGCATGCGATAGAGAAGGCAAAGGCCGGTTTAGGTATTTCTAGTTGCCCTTATCCTAAAAAGTCTCCTTTTCAGGCTGTGTGGATAAAGGCATTTGTTCGTGAAGCACAATTAGACTGGATAAGTGCCGCCAGCTAAGGCTCGATCAGTAAGCTCGACTCCCAGTAGTGCCCCTTACCATGAAAGCGTTGGTAATATAAATCCGTATAATGTATCACTCGGGTGCCGTAGCCAGGTTCATGGATATAAACCCTGTCGTGGTCGTCATAACCATAGATCACAAGGTAGTGCCCGCTATAATACGGTCCGTATTGAAGCATGACAGGGCTGCCTTGACGTAGTTGAGACCTTATTTCAATCAGGCTTAATGTTCCGCTAACATAGCTATCTAAACCTCCCAAATCCCATAAGAGCCAACTGATGTCATCGATAGTCGGTGTGCTCTCTGTATCTAAATATACATACTGATAGTCTAATAAATCTTGTTGAGAGTAATAAAGTTGGTGGTGACGTAAGATGATTTCAGTTGCCCTTGCCCAACTGCTATCACTTTCTCTATAGGGTGTGGTCTCGATCTCCAGTATATAAGAACCTTGCTGGCTTGTGATATGGCAGCCGGAAATCAGCATTGTGATCGCTATCAGTACCGCCGCTTTGTTTATGCTTTTCATACATACTCCTGCTTGTTTATTAATATCTGTACATTGTGAAACAAGTAAGCTGAATGAAAGCTGAACGTGAGACTTGTGTTTTTTCCTGTCATCCCCGTGAGTTATAAGTTACTGTTAGCGGTATATTCAATGCATTAAATACCTTTCTCATGCCGCTTAAGATTAACGACTACGTCACTATTCCTGATGAAGAGCTTCAGCTCTCTGCTATTCGTTCTCAAGGTGCGGGTGGTCAGAATGTGAATAAAGTTTCGTCTGCCATTCACTTGCGCTTTGATATCAAAGCATCTTCGCTTTCGGATTTTTATAAAGAGCGGCTGCTAGGCCTTAAGGATAGCCGTATCAACAAAGAGGGCGTCTTAGTGATCAAGGCGCAGCAGTTTCGTACCCAAGAGAAGAATCGTGAAGATGCGCTGGCTCGTTTAGTGGCTTTAATTCAAGCAGCAACGGTTGTTCATAAAACCCGGCGGCCAACGAAACCTAGTCGAAACTCTCAGCGAAAGCGCATGGATAGTAAGACCAAACACAGTCGAACCAAGGCGCTTCGCGGTCGGGTTAGAGACTAAACCTATTTAAGTCTTAGTCAGGTTTCTATTTTATATTTCCAATATTCTGGAAGTATGGTTGTGGTGGAGGCAGTTTATCTATAAGCTCCCTATTATGGATATCGAAAATGCAGCAAAACAATTAGAAGCTTTGGGTAATGTTACTCGCCTTGAAATCTTTCGGACTCTGATCCAGGCGGGGCAGAGTGGTATGACAGTGGGCGACATACAGAAAAAGTTGGGTATACCTGCTTCAACCTTGTCACATCATATTTCCAAGCTGATGCAATGCGCTTTGCTTAGCCAGCAAAGGGAAAGTAGAAACTTATACTGCAAAGCGAACTTTGCCAACATGACAGAGTTAATGTCTTTTTTGATGAGAAATTGTTGCTCGGCGGATGAGAAGTCTAAGTCCTGTTTATAGGTGTGGTGAATCGATTGCCACAGCAAGGTGATTTTCTGGCGAATATTCATCAGGGTGCGCGTTGCGAAGCTGGAGAGGTTTCGCTCAGAGAGCAGTATATAATCGATACGATGCGCCCTTTCTTATTAAATGAAGGCATTGCTCTGGCTGGGCTCGACTTTATTGGTGGTTATATTACCGAGGTTAATATTACTAGCCCTTCAGCCATTCGGCAGATCAATACAGTAAGTGATCAGGAAATACAGAAAGTCTTGGTTGATGGCATTGAAGCTAGACTCAAGAATAAATTTGCTAAAGCTTGCTGTGACAGTTTCTACTCAAAAGCGAGTTGAATCTAGCCGGAATACAAAGACTGAATCACGGCTACAAGCTCTTTTTCGGTACTGAAGATAACGCCGTTTTGGTTCATGAAGGTGCTGTCTGCTTTATTCAGTTCTAGAACTTGTCCCTTATAATCACAAACAAATGCACCGGCTTCTGAACAGATACACGCGGTGGCAGCAAAATCCCAAAGGCTACCGCCGCCGTCTTCTTTTTTGGGCGGCTTAAAGTAGCATGCGGGTGGATTTTCTAAAGCCTGTATGGCGTTCATTACTGCACCGCAGTGATGAATTTCATTGATTTGAGTTAAGCCCTTATTTGTACGCCATTGGTCGATTGCTTTGTGTATATCAGGAAAGTCAGGCCTTTTTAGAAGGCTGCGATCACAGGGGAGCGTTAGCTGCTCAGTACGAAGTTCGTTTTCCGGGCGCCAGGCTTGGCCATTCAAATAGAGGCCTTGCTCTGTAATAGCCGAGTACATTCTGTCTTTTACCGGGTCATATACCACACCAATTAGAGATTTACCTGTTTTCGAAACCAGGGCGATTGATACAGAATAACCAGGTCTTGCTTGTGTAAAGGCTAGCGTTCCATCTATTGGGTCAATGCACCAAAAAGCTTCTTTTATCAGGCGTTGCTTGTCATCTTCTTGCTCCTCACTGAGTACTGCCAAGTTGTACTTTCTTACGCTGTCGTCCAAATGATCAAGAATTAGCTTCTCACAACGCAAGTCGACTTCGGTTAGTACTTGTGATGCTTCGCTTGAACCTGTCGATTTAGTTAGGATTTCAACTTTCTTATTGGCATAAGTCATTATGACAGCGCCTGCCAGTTGGGCTGCTTCTCGAGCGTATTGAGCGAGTTCCTTGAGATCAGTGGGGGAGAGTTTCATGCCTAACTCTCCTTAGCTTGATTTAGTTGCGAGATTACTTTGCGTGATTGCTGCTCACTGTAGGCGTTGACCTTCCAATGTTCAGGGCTCCAACCTTTAAGGAAGCGGTGAAAGTCGGCCCATGCCACTGAAAATAAAGGGCGCCAGGAGGCTTCAACCTTGCTAGGGTTTATATTGCTTTGGTGTTTGAGCAAAGCCTGTTTAAGTTGTTCAAAGTAGCTATCGAGTAGCTGATTTTCATAGCGCTGGCAGTCTTCTTCATGCAAACAGCTGCCAATAAAGTAGGCCAGATCTTTCATCCCGCAGCCTCCCCCTACGTATTGAAAGTCTACAGCTGCTACAGACTTGCCATCTTCAGAGAAGCAAAAGTTTGCCAACTTGGCGTCGCCATGTACGAAGGTTTGATAAGGGCTGCTTGCGAGTGCGAAGTCGATTCGTGAGGCAGCGCTCTTTAGTGCTTGATCTTCTAGTGCTTCAAGCTCATCAGGGCGAGTATCGAGGTGCCAATATGTCCCTGTTTTCCATAAAGAGTCGGGTGCGTGCCCCATAAATTTGGCATGGAAGTTAGCTAGCCAGCCCAAGCAAGTGTGCATGTCTGTAAGCTTTGCTGACTCTTTTACAATAGGAAAACCTTCGGCTGCAAGGTCTTCCATGATGATTAAAAACTCACCCTCAGAGCTTGCAGTGTCCAAGCACTTTGGGACTCTGCTAGATTCATCGCATAGTGCGCTAAAATCTCTATACCAGGCACACTCAACTTGATAGGAGTATATTTTTCGTTGATGAGAGCGCTGAGTATTCCAGCCTCTGGGGTGCTGACTTTTTTCAGGAAGCTTAACGTGTTTTACGATGACTTGGCTTGCCTGACAGCCTTCCAACTTGTACCGGCTAATTACTCCGTAACCACTCCATAAGCTTTGGATATCTTCAAGCTTAATAATAGAACGAGCCCTGGTCACGTTTAAAATTTGAGACGATAGCGAATGGCTCATGCTAGGTGGCGCCTATCATTCAAAGCAAATAGCCCCTTTCCTAATCGGTAAAGTACCCAAACGCCAACTGCCAACATAATAGGAACCCCAATGATTGCGCCAATAATGGTCACGATCAGAATCCAGGCAATGACTAAACCAACCAAGGCTTTCCAGAAAGTTGTGATTAACCAGTCAAAGTGGGAATACAAGAAGGTACCGTCGGCATCACCCCGCCAGATATAGCTCATAACCAATGCTATGATCGAAGGCCAGCCGGTAAGGAAAGCCGTCAGAATAAACGCTGGCGTTAACAGGCCACTTATAGCACTAAAAATATGTAAGGCATAAATAAGGTAGGTGATTTTAAGCAAGGATGCTGAAGGCTTACCAGGCATATCGGGGAACATTGAGTTTGCACCTTTATATTGACGGTTTTGGTGGAGTTGTAGCTAAGTAAACGATATGGCGAGAAGTATTTAATGGCAAGTTAATCATTAGAAAACAGTGTTTCAATGTTATTAGAGTCAACAACTCTTGGGCGGTTTCTGTTATTGTCGTGAAGCGCTTTTGCACTAATGACATTTAAGGCCAGGGCTATCTCTCATTCGATACGAAATTACGAACTGCTGCTCGTTGCGGTGACGCTTATTGCTGCTGCGGGATGGGTGTTCACCAAAAGCGCCCTGGCAGAGTTTTCACCTTACATCTTTTTAGCACTGAGGTTTTCATTAGCGGCGCTGGTGCTGGTTCTAATGTCCTGGCCGCAATTGGTGGTGCTTAAGCGGCATCAGTTTGTTAAGGGAATAGGTACGGGTATCCTGTTAGGTTGTGCATTGTTGCTTTGGGTCTTAGCGGTGGACCAAACCGATAATATCGGCGAAGGTGCTTTTATCGTGAGCTTGGCAGTCGTCTTCGTTCCGCTAATCGCGCGACTAATCTTTGGTACCAAGATCACCTTCTACCTTATTTGTGCGTTGATTCCCGCAGTTATTGGTTTGGCGCTTTTAGCATTACGGGCTGAGCCAGGAGGTGGTTTGGGCTTTGAATTTAAGGAATCCCATGCTTTCTTCTTTATGTCAACTTTGGGTTTTGCGCTGCATGTCATTTTGACGGGGCGTTATGCACAAGGTATCTCTTATATGGCTCTGACATCTTTACAGCTTGTCGCCATTGCAATCGTCGCGACAGTTGCCGCACTGCTAACTGAGAGTTGGCCAGCTGATTTATCCTATATGGCTTGGGTGTGGCTGTTGTGCAGCGCTTTTATCGCTACAAGTTTACGTTTCGCCTTGCAAACTAAAGCGCTAGCAAAACTGGACCCAAACAGTGCGGCCATGGTTTTTATTCTGGAGCCCGTGTGGACAGCAATCTTAGGCGCATATTTCTTAAGCGAAAGAATGACAAGCAATCAGCTGCTGGGTTGTGTGTTAATTTTTTGTGGGATACTGGTTTACCGCATACCCTTGTTACGAAGCTATTTCCGTCGCTATATAGAAGGTAGGAAGAAAGCGCCACTGAAAGAGGAGTCGCTTTAGTCTTTTGCTTCTTCCATGCTGGCGCGGCGCTCGATTAAATAATGATAGCGTGAATACTCTTTGTGGTGACGGGGAATATGTCTGACTCGATGCAGGTACTCGTCGACTTCTTTCAATAAGCTAGCATCCGCACTGCGTTTATATAGTCGTAGTAGTACTTGCGCCAAATTCAGGTTGAGCGAGATATGCCTTGGGGTGAGGGGAAGGGCGCGTCTTAGCTCCTCTGCTGCCTCTTTAACTTTTTTCTCTCCATAGAGTTTGATACCCATTTTATTAATTTTAGCTGCTCGCTGGCGGGTTTCACTGCCAATTCCCTTGTTGAGCTGCGAGTAAATATCTTCAACCAGTGCACTATCTTCTTTTGCCAGGTCAGCCGCGCGTTCCAGTAAATGTTCCGACTTGTCCTCTTCCCCCAGACTGCTTAGTGTTTGTGCTGCTAGTTTAAGGCTACTCGCAGAGAGGTCTTGAGCGTCATGACTTTCGCCTAGCAGGTCGTCAAGAGCTTGCTTGGCTTCGTCGATGTTGCCGATATTTGCATTGACATTGGCAGCGACTAATTTTGTATGCTCTTCGATATTCCCCTGATTAGCGAAGCGTTTGGCACTTTTATCAAGCAAGTCGAAGGCTTCCTTAACATGTGGGTTGGCATTGATATCGCCACCCTCTTGCTTGGCAACGTCTGCAAGGTAATTAACGAAATCGAAGCAGTGTTCTGGCCGGGCGTAGACAGACTGTTCACTGTGCTTCATTACGTTTTGATAGGCTTCGATTGCGCCCTTACTATCTTTATTTTCTGAGCATAGCTCTGCCAATTGCTTTTGTCTGTGCAGGGAGTTTGGAGACCGCGAGATAGCTTGTTCGACGGTTGCCTGGGCCTCTTTGGTTTTATCTTGTCTTTGCAGTACCTGCGCAAGAAGGTCCAAAGCTTCAACTTGCTCCGGGTCTTTGGTAATTATGACCCGTAGTAGTTTTTCTGCATCCTCATAATGTTTACGCCGAATCATGATTCTTGCCAGCCCATATTCGGCCCAGGTAAAATCGCTTGCTTTAAGGATGCCTTCGTATAGCTCGCGTGCCTCGTCGATGTGTCCGATTTTACTTAGCAGCCAGGCTTTTGTCTTCATGCAGCGAAGTACGTAATTGCCTTTCTCGGCAATTTTCTCGTCACAATATGCAATTGCTGAGTGATAGTCGCCATCATCTATAGCAGTGTCAATTGCACTCATCGCTTCTTTCATTTTTAGCGCTTTGCTTAAGCGTTGTTTCAAATCATTGGGTGTGATCGGTTTTACCAGGTAGCCATCGGGTTCGTTCTCGACGGTGCCCATAACCTTACTGCGATCAACTTCGGCTGAAACAATAAAAAATAAGTCCGAGAACTTTAACAGTTTCTTGTAGCGTAGCTCCTCAAGTAACTCCTGGCCGTTTTTGCCTTTGCCTAAGTCATAGTTGCACAGCGTAACGTCGTAATTGACGTTCTGAAAACCTGAGACAACATTTTGTGCACTGCTTGCTGTGTCAACGAGCTTAAGGCCAAGTGACATCAGTGTCTTTTTGGTAGAAAAACGGAAGGAGTCTAGTTCATCGACGATGAGAAAGCGTTTCTTGGCAAATTCTTCCAGTGACATAAGGTTTTATATGAGTGTAGATTTATGAGCTCAAATATGAGCGGAGCATGCCGCTTGGTAGGCGGGTGTTTATTTGATTATAGGTTAACTTGAGCCATTGTCTTTTTTTATTGTGACTCTATTTTAATCTTGATAGCTTGCTGACAATCACTTCTAATCATATTCCGGCCAGCACTTTTAGCATCGTAAAGCAGGCCGTCGACTCGGTTTAGAAAGCTTTCTGCGGTGTCGCACTCTCTTAGTATGGATAAGCCACCTGAAATAGTGACACTTTCTATCGGGGTGCCACCTTTCTTCTTGGTGAGCTTTGTTTTTGCGACGTTTGCTTGAACCTGATGAGCGACTGAGCTGCCACCAGCTGCTTCGGTATTAGGGAGTATGATTGCGAACTCTTCGCCGCCATAACGGGCAACAAAGTCCCCGCCTTTCACGCTGCGCTTGATCGTCTCGGCGACAAAGCGTAGTACCCGGTCTCCAACAAGGTGTCCGTGCGCGTCGTTTACACGTTTAAAGAAATCAATATCCAGAAGAATTAAGGCTAAAGGGCTATTATCTAGCTGGGATTTTTTTATCGCAGTACTGAGCTGCTCATCAAAGCCTCTTCTGTTACCTACGCCTGTAAGGCTATCTTGGTAGACCTCTTCGCCCATTTTTTCTAGAGACTCCTGAAGGCTGTTAATCTCTGAACTTAGATGATAAACCTTGCTGAGCGCTTGGTGGTTTCGGGATCTGCACTTCTTTGTTTCTGCTAATAGAACCTGAATAATTGATTGAAGGGAGTTTACCTCGGGGTCATGAGTCAGGTCGTCTGCACAGGAATATAAAGCAGCGCTATAGGACTCCATGCCGCTATTCAGTTCGCTTAATTCGGATTGAAGTAAGGTGATCAAGGCTCTTATCGCTTGACGCATTTCACTAAGCTTTTGTTCAGGAATTTCAACGAAATATTCGTTGAACAAATGTTCACAAGTGCTCGCGGAAAAATCTCCGCCTTTGGATATACGTTTATCAATCGCTTTTTTTAGGTCGAGTTTTCTATCTGCATAATATTCGTACCAAACACTATAGACTTCAGGGGTGGCGGGAATAGACAGTTCATTTATTTTTGCAACAGCTAATCGCAGCCACTTGACGCTCTCGGATAACTCGACATTTTGTCGATTATTTGAGGGCGCGTCAGAATACTTGCTCATGGGTATACCTGTTTAAACTATTACTACATTATATAGTCGAAAAGTAACTGAAATGTTAGCAAAACTTTGTTGAATTAATTTGACACTTGAGGTGAGTATTTTGTAACGCTTCCATCACTACTATTGCTACTTTGTAAATTCGTCAATCATTCGTAAGGTTAAACCCCATATGCGTCGGCTTTTGTACCAATAGCAAGGCACTGTTAGTGATACCCCGCGAGCCTTCCATTGCATACTTTCACGGTTGGCCGGAAGTTCAAAATGCTTGATTGGCACCCATAAAGTTTCAGCGACTTCATGGTTTAATACAAAATCCACATTCAGCTGTAGTTCGAAGGTGAATGCTGAAATAACCATTGGTCGTAGACCTGAGTGGGTTTTGGTGAGCTGGTCAGATATGCGCCCTAATGGTGCTAGGTGGCCGGCATCTAAGCCTATTTCTTCTCGTAGTTCGCGCAGAGCCGTGTGATAAATATTGGCATCTGTAGCGTCCATCTTACCACCAGGAAAAGCCATATCACCAGACCAGGG
>NZ_LWGE01001355.1:0-6250 GCF_001635315.1 Oleiphilus sp. HI0123 | reverse complement strand
TGACCCGCCAAACAGGCACTCAAACCTACTTGAATTGACTTCTCACCTCGGCTTTTCATAGCGTCGCTAGAAGCAGCCTTGTCGGAGACAATAACATTATGCTTTTTCATACCCATCACCCTCTTACATGCCATGCATTTTTAACAGTTCTACAAGGTATACGCGACAAGCACAAAACTAGATCATAATGACATGATTTAAAGTCAAAGTATCTCATCCAAGGCTTGCTTTAACTGAGGATACTGAAATTGAAAGCCACTTTCTAGAAGCTTCTTTGGGACTACATTCTGACTTCCAAGCAATAAAATAGATGATTCACCGAGTATGGTTTTCAAGATAAATGCCGGAACAGGAAGTACTGCAATTCTCTTTAATGTACGAGCAAGCGCGATAGAAAACTCTTTATTTCTTACGGCACCAGGTGCGACTAAATTGACCGCGCCACGCGTCGTCTGATTTACTAATAAATACTCAAGCGCTCTGGTTACGTCAACATTATGAATCCAGGGCATGTACTGCTTTCCGTTTCCCAGCGGCCCTCCAAGGCACAACTTAAATGGCAAAATCATTTTTGATAGCGCGCCGCCCGAACCGTCTAAGACAATACCCGTTCTCAAGGTAGCGCAGCGAGTTCTTTTGTTTGCCATCTGCGCTAACTGCTCCCAATGAAAGCACAGTTCTGAAGCAAAGTCTGAGGGCCCAAGCCCAAAGGCCTCATCTAGCTTCGTATCGCCCTGATCACCGTATATACCGACAGCCGATCCAGATAAAAAAACATTTGGAGGGTTATCTCCCTTGTTAATGAGATCAACCAAGGCCTGAGTTATTGCCCATCGGCTTTCACATATTCTGAGTTTCTGTTGTGCTGTCCAACGACGGTCGATAATAGGCTCACCGGCTAGATTTATAACGCCGTCAAACCCATCTAGGTTTGTAAAGTTTTCCAAACTGTCAATTAAGGAAACGTGTTGAGGTAGTTTTTTCTGCGCACTTCGAAAATCTCTGGTCAAAACGGTATAGTCGTGGTGAGTATACCGTTCGATAAATCGGCGACCTATCAAGCCCGTTCCACCCGTTACTAATAATTTCATACTAATCTCCCCAACGATCCGGCAGTTCCGGTTTCAATCTCTTATTAACCCACTTACGCAATAGTTTGTAATTTGGATCCACTTCAGAGTTTTCTTTCATATTGATCCAATTTGTTTTTAACGACGTAAACCTTCTTGAATATCATTTATTCGCTGTCGCGAAACTGTTCGGCTCTGAGTCGAACCAAAGAACTTATAAAGAGGTTAACTGTGAGTCATTACAAAGCACCATTGGATAATATTAATTTCGTCTTGTTTGATGTCTTAAACTCCGGCCAACTAGCCGAAAGTCCTGCGTTCACCGAAGCCACAGAAGAAATGCAAAGAGCAGTTATAGAAGAAGCTGCTAAACTGGCCGAGGGCGTGTTACTGCCTATCAATACATCTGGTGACAGAGAAGAGTGCCAATTCGATCCAGACACTAAAACAGTGAAAACTCCAAATGGCTTCAAAGCAGCCTACGAACACTACCAACAAGGTGGATGGAGTGGTTTGTCGTCTGCGCCTGAGTTTGGCGGGCAAGGCTTACCACACTTACTAAAAAACGTTGTTGATGAAATGGTCTGTTCAACGAACCTATCGTTTGGCATGTACCCAGGTTTATCTCATGGTGCGATAGACTTACTCCAGCAGCACGGTACAGAAGCACAAAAGCAAACCTACCTACCAAAGCTTATACAAGGCATTTGGACTGGCACCATGTGCTTGACCGAGCCTCAGTGCGGAACCGACTTGGGCCTAATCACCACAAAAGCTGAAGAGAACCCTGATGGCAGCTACGCTATCAGTGGAACAAAAATCTGGATTACCGGCGGAGAGCATGATCTTGTCGACAATATCATCCATTTAGTGCTGGCTAAAATACCTGGCAGCCCAGAAGGCAGCAAAGGTATCTCATTATTTGTCGTCCCAAAAGTGCTTGAAGACGGGTCGCGCAATCCAGCATTTTGTGGAGGCCTTGAGCACAAAATGGGAATCAAAGCATCAGCGACTTGCGTAATGAACTTTGAAAATGCCAAAGGCTGGCTAGTGGGAGAAGCAAACCAAGGTCTTAAGTGCATGTTCACCATGATGAATGCTGCCCGTATCATGGTAGGTATCCAAGGTTTGGGGCTGGCAGAAACGGCTTACCAAGTATCATTGGGGTTCGCCAAGGAGCGCTTACAAAGTCGCTCCCTGTCTGGGCCTCAAAACAAGTCAGGCAAGGCAGACCCGATTATTGTTCACCCTGACGTGCGCCGCATGCTTTTAAAGCAAAAGGTTTTGATAGAAGGGTCTAGAGCAATGGCCAGCTTGGCCGGCCTTCACTTTGACCTAAGTCACCACCACGCCGATTCAAATGTGCGGGAACGCTCCGATGATTTGTTTCAATTACTCACGCCCATCGTCAAATCATTTCTGACCGATGAAGGATATGCTTGCGTCGATGCGGGCCTCCAATCTATGGGTGGCTCTGGCTTCACACAGGATTGGCCTGTTGAGCAACTGCTCCGCGATGGCCGTATTGCCCGCATCTATGAAGGCACCAACGGAATTCAAGCGATGGACCTAGTCGGCCGTAAGCTAACCATGAAAGGCGGGAAACTCCCCCTAACTTACTTCAATGAGATGCGTTCGTTACTTTCTATCGTATCAAACGAGAGTCACTTGAAGCACTGTGAAGGTTTTCTATCTACCTTGCAGTCTGCACTGAGTTGGTTAGGCCAGAACGCAAGCCAAGATCCGGAACAGGCAGGCGCGGTGGCATCGACGCTACTACGAACATTTGCACTAACCACCTTAGCTGTATTATGGGCCAGAATGGCCGCTCAAACGCAGCAAGCAGAAACAGCCAAACAATACCCAGCAGCGTTCCTAGAAGGCAAGCGTAAAGCTGCTGAACACTTCTTCCGCTTATACGCACCAGAAATGGAGGCATTGCTTTCAGACATAAAATCTGGAAAGAGTAGCATCATGGACTTTTCAGTCGAAGAGTTTTAGTCACCTCAAGCCACACTCCTGCATCATGCACAATTAATTAAGTGCATGATGCAGTTTTCTAGACAAGTATCCTTGCCATAGCGCGACAAACAATCAATCTTGTTGATACAAGCATTACTGACAGGAACAGGTATTATGAAATTTAAAGGACTAGACGATTTCACTCACACTCAAGAAGATAAAATAGGTGTGTTAATTACCAACTTAGGTACTCCCGACGGACCAACACCACAAGCTTTACGAGTTTACCTCAGACAGTTTCTGTCTGACCCTCGAGTTGTAGAAATTCCGCGACTTATCTGGCTGATAATTTTACACGGCATTATTTTACGCATACGTCCAAAAAAGTCGGCTAAAGCCTATGCCTCGGTTTGGACGGAGCATGGTTCACCATTGCTTTCGCACACACAAGAGCAGGCAAAAGCCTTAAGCAAGAGGCTAGAAACCAAATGGGGTGACAAGCTTGTTACCAAGTTTGCGATGCGTTACGGCAACCCTTCCATCGACAAGGTAATGAATTCAATGCTAGAAGAAGGTGCTCGACGCTTAGTGATCCTTCCCTTGTATCCTCAATACTCAGGTGCGACTGCCGGTTCCACCTTTGACGCGATCTCTACAGAACTAACAGCGCGTCGCTGGGTGCCTGAACTCCGCTTTATAAATTCTTATCACGACCATCCGCTGTATATCAAAGCAATGGCCGATAAAATAAAACAGTTTTGGTCTGAGAACGGCCAGGCTGACAAGCTCATGCTATCTTTTCATGGTGTCCCCAAACGATACTTAGAGTTAGGTGACCCATACTACTGTCATTGCCAAGTCACTTCTCGACTATTAACTGAAGCGCTGGATATTGATGCGGATAAAGTTATCACAAGCTTTCAGTCGCGTTTTGGTAAAGCTGAGTGGCTTAAACCGTATACCGACCACACCTTGAAATCACTCCCCGATAAAGGCGTCTCATCTGTTCAAGTATTTTGCCCTGGTTTTTCATCAGACTGTTTAGAAACGCTTGAGGAAATTGCCGTGGAAAATCGAGATTATTTTCTAGAAGCCGGCGGACAAAGTTATCAGTATATCCCTGCGTTAAACTCAGATAGGAGCCATATTGATTTACTAGAATCGATAATCGACAGCAACCTTCAAGGATGGGAGGTCAAGGCTCAGGATTATCAGGCACGTGAACGCAGGTTTAAAGGATGTCCTTTACACCAGTAATACTAAACAGACCTTCTAGCATGGCGCCTGAAGGTCTTTTCACTGATGCGTTCACAAGTTTAAGACTGCTGCCGATCCTTTATTTGCTGATATACCAAATCAGCATCCTGGGTTCGCTTGGCATACTCTCTCATATCACCCATTCTTTGAGCCTCGAAAGCGTAGGTCAGCTTTCTTTCATATTCCTTAATCAAGCGTTTCATTGTGTGTTGCTTAAATAGATTGATCATTGCGCTATTTCCTATTTATAGAGGGTACTTATTAAATACGTCTGTATAAGGGAAATAGATTGCAATCATCCGGCAAAAGACCATTATTCAGGGAACCAACAGCTGCTCTATCCATATAGAACCATGTTTGGTGAATAGAGACCGTTCATGCACACCACTATCATGAGCCTGCCAAATTTCTAAGTAATCAGCAGTAATAAGCAAACCTAAAGCGTCTTTTGTAAAGGGCACTTCATCAGAGTTTGGATATATTTTCTTTAACTCCAATAAAGCCTGTTCCAAGGTTTTTCGATCATTTAATTCAGAACTCTGATTTTGGTAACGAGCATAGTAGTGATCTAAAAGCTTTGATGCGTGAGGTTTATGATGCCAATGGGGTTCTAATTGAGAGGCAGACAATAACGATAAACTCCCACGCATTCTGAACTGACACATAAGAGAAGGATAAAAAAATAGCGCTTCAGCTTTGTTAGCTGCTAAGTTTGATAAGTTCTTCTGCGCTAAGCGGTTTACAAATAATAGGCAAGACTCAGTAGATATCTCTCGCACAACGAGTGTTCGCATTCTAACTTGGGATGGGCAGTGTTCCTCTAGCGTCGCGAAAGAACAATATTTTGCGCTTGGGTCTTGCTTCGCGATAGCTGCCTGGCGCTGCTCACGTAAGACCTCTAGAGGTGAGTTCATACTACCAAATACCCTTGCTACTAATGACTAATAGGAAACTAACTACTTATAAAATTTTACCTAAGGTATAGCTATTCAAAGTAAACAGGCTTTGTACCTAACCACTTATGCTGTATTGCAGTAAAAGATCCGTCAGTTTTCATACTCTGAAACGCTCCCTTAAGTTGTTGATATCTAATCATGTCCAATTCTTTTGAAATGCCAATATAAGCCCCCGTACAGGAGCCTTCAACACGATAAGAAAGCAACGCCAAGCCTTGGTATTCATGGCCATACGTTTTAGGACCTAAGCATCTCAAACTCGTAGTCATCGTAGAAATACCCAACAATTCGACCGAGTTTCAGCATCTTACGATACTGTTCACTTCTCGGTAGGAAGTAGAGAATAGCATTCAAAGCCTCCTCATTTTTTAGGCGATCATCGAAGTACTCCGAATAACTCGCGCCCGAGAGGTAGCCTACTTTTTGCTGCCTTTGTTGCGCCAGCTTTACTAGATCATCCAATGCTTTGATCGGAAGGTATGCGTCTTGATCTCTCACAACCAAACCAATACATGTCGTTCGGATTGGGCTTAGCCAATGCATATTTAGAACGCACATTACTTTTAGTAAGGTTAGGAATAACATGAATCTCTCCACGTTCCATTTCGATCAAACTTCTTTTAAAAGGTTTAAAGACCACATCGTAGCTTAAATCGGCGCGAGCAAAGATTTCCTGTAGCACCTCCGTGTCCATACCATACCAGTGGTTTCCTTCTTTATACGTAACTGGGTAGTAGCCAGGATTGGCTTTTACTATGATTGAGTCCGCAAATGCATAAAAGGGAGGAACAAACCCCAGCAACGTCACACAAATTGTAAGCAGAAAACTCCGTCTAAAAAACAAATTCATATACTCACTAATTTTTAAAATTTCATCAGTATAAAACAGCCCTTTCCAAAGCTATCCATATAAGCCTTCAAATTAATTATGACTTTAAAAGTAATAATTCAATACTTTGATTAGATATTGGCCTCTTATATTAAACGCTAGTATTTCCCTTAAAC
>NZ_LWGE01001354.1:0-5710 GCF_001635315.1 Oleiphilus sp. HI0123 | reverse complement strand
ATCTTTCAGGCATGTATGTCAGAAAATGCGCTTCAGACCTCACCGCCTTTAGGCTTTTTCAAAACCTTTGTGCTAGAGAAAGATGGCAATCACAACCCGGTATTGGATCTAAAACTACGGGGCACCGTGCCGATTGTTGCCCTGGTTCGTTTGTACTGCTTGATGAAAGGAATTGAAGAGGTAAATACCAGTAACCGGCTACAAGCTTTGGAAAGTGCAAAAGTACTCTCTGCCTCCGAAGCGAGCAACCTAAGAGATGCTCATGAGTTTATTGCTCGTTTGCGTTTGGATAGTCAGAGTAGGGCAATGATGCTGTCGCAGCCAGCGACAAACCACTTAAACCCGGATGAGTTATCTCCTTTGTTGAGGCATCAGCTTAAAAGTGCGTTTTCGGTTGTTGCTGAAAGTCAGCGCTTGTTAAAAATGCGGTTTGGTCATGGTTCTATATAAGCTTCAATACTGGTTAAAAAAACGGAATTGGTATCGCCAGGCACAGCGAACGCCGATCGCAGAGCTTTATGCCCAGCCTTCCTTGTCGGGGGGGACGAAGGTGATAGATCAAGACTTTCTGGTAGTCGATTGTGAAATGAGTGGTTTGGACCCGAAGTCGAATGAATTGCTGAGCTTAGGTTGGGTGCGTGTAAAAAATGGCCGGATTGATTACGCAACACGAAAACATCTGCTGGTGCACTCCAAGCAAACGGTAGGAGAAAGCATTCAGATACATGGCTTATGTGATCAGCGATTGGCCGGTGCCTCGAGTGTGTCGATGGCTTTGGGCTTGTTAGCTAAGCATGCAGAAGGTGCAGTATTGGTGTTTCATCATGCTGTACTCGATATCGCCTTTATTCAACGTGCGGCATTCAACTGCTTTGCTTGCCCATTGCTGTTTTCTTATATCGATACCATGCAGATAGAGCAAGGGCGCTTGGCGCGAAGTGGTCAAAGTGCGCCTTTGCAGCTAGCATCTTGTAGGGACCGCTATGGTTTACCCGCTGCTTTTCAGCACAATGCAATGTTTGATGCCGTGGCAACCGCTGAGTTGTTTTTGGCGCAATATTCCCACTTAAAGTCGGCTAGAGGTCTTAGCCTGGAAGGTTTAGCGCCCAGAGTCAGCTAGCTTTTCCATATTTCAGCTACTTTCTGCGGGAGTAGCATCTATACTCTTGATATCAATGCTCAGGAGCCGTACATGTCTCACTTTGAAATCGACCCGATGCTGGCAAAGGTCGCCGAAAACCTTTCTCTTGCATGGGCTTATCTCGATGCCGACCTTAACTATCGTAAGGCAAGCTCTCGCTATGCCAAATCATTTCATCTATCTATAGAAGAGGTAGAAGATAAACCGCTGGTTGAAGTGATTGGTGAGAAGGCTTGTGCTCAGCTATCTCCCTACTTGGCAAGAGTGCTTAGCGGGGAAGAAGTTCGATTAGATAAAGACATTGAGCTAGACCTTAGAACCGGCATGATCTACAGACAAGCAACCTACCTTCCGCAAATTAGAGAAGGTAATGTTGTTGGCTTTTTCGTCTTTATGAATGACCTGACGGAAAACAACAAAGCAATTAATACACTTCGTCGTTTGCACCTCATTACTGCCGACAGTGAATTATCAGTTGAAGAAAAAATCCAGCGAGTTTTGGCCTTGGGAAAGCAGACTTTCGAGTTACCTTTGGCTTTGGTCAGTCATATTCATAATCAGCGATATGTCGTTAAGTATTCCGACACTCCGAATGGTGAAGTAAAACCTGGTGATGAATTTGAACTGGGCATTACTTACTGTATCCACACCCTTAATGCCAATGGACCAACAGGCTTTGATCATGTAGAGAAAAGCTGCATTAATACGCATCCTTGCTACGAGGCTTTTGGCCTGGAAAGTTATATTGGTGTGCCGCTAATCGTGTCAGGTGAACGCTTTGGTACGCTAAACTTTTCTGGTCCTGAAGCACATGCCAGACCCTTTAGTGATGACGAATTTGAACTCATTCGTTTATTTGCCCAATGGATAGGTAATGAACTGAGCAAACAGCTTGTTGCAGAAGATTTAGCACGTCAGAAGACTTTACTGGAGTCGATGAGTCAGCAGGCCAGAATTGGTGCATGGGAGTGGGACATGCTGGAAGACCGGCTTTACTGGTCACTCATGACAAAAGAAATTCACGAAGTACCCGAAGGCTTTGAACCTGATGTCTCTACAGCGATCAATTTTTATAAAGAAGGTAGAAGTAGAGAGCTAATTACCGCCGCGGTGAACAAAGGTATTGAAGAAGGCATTGCTTGGCAAGAAGAGCTGCAGCTGGTGACAGCTAAAGGCAATGAAATCTGGGTTTCTGCACTTGGCCAGTCAGAATTTAAAGACGGCAAGTGTGTACGCTTATTTGGCTCATTTCAAGATGTTGATAAAAAGGTAAAAGCCGAGCTGGAGTTAAAAGAAGCGAAGGAAAAAGCAGAACAGGCAGCGCATTCAAAAAGTGTCTTTCTAGCCAATATGAGCCATGAAATTCGTACGCCTATGAATGGTGTGCTAGGGATGCTGAGCGTATTGGATACAGAAAGCCTAGATGACTCTTCATCGCAAAAGGTGGCAATTGCTAAGAAGAGTGCAAGCTCTTTGCTTTCTTTACTCGACGACATTCTCGATTTTTCCAAGGTTGATGCAGGGCACCTTGTACTTGATGAAGGTGCGATAGATTTAAGGGAATTATTCGAATCTTTTGTCGATTCGGTGCGCTTCGATATAGAAGCCAAGGACTTAAAACTCGAATTGCACTTGGAAGGCTTCGAGCAAGCGTGGGTTAAAGCAGATGCAGGAAGAATCCGTCAGATTCTTAACAACTTAGTTGGTAATGCGATTAAGTTTACCTCAGAAGGTAGTATTACAATTAAGGCTAGTTTGGTGCAGCAGAAGGACAGAAAGATATTGCGTTGTGCCATTGTTGACTCGGGTATTGGTGTTGAAGCCGAGAAGCTTGAACAGCTCTTTAACCCTTTTACCCAAGCAGACTCAAGCACAACCAGAAAGTACGGTGGCACGGGTCTCTGGCTTGCGATTGTTAAACAGTTGAGTGAGTTGATGAAGGGAGGTGTATGGGTAGAAAGTACACCTGGCAAAGGCAGCACATTTCGATTTGGACTTAATCTGGGTGTTGCTGAGGCACCGGAAGTTTCCCTGAAAGGTGAGTCAGAGGGTTCGGGCATTAAACCTCATGCGGTGCAGATATTATTAGTTGAAGATAATGAAATTAACCAGCTGGTTGCCAAAGAATTGCTGTCCCATATGGGGTATCACATCGACGTGGCTGGCAATGGTGTAGAAGCTTTGGCTACTTTAAACAGTAGCGATAAAATATATGACCTGGTGTTAATGGATTGCCAGATGCCTGAAATGGATGGCTATGAAGCAAGTAAGAACATCCGCGAAGGCTTAGGCGGCGAGGCGTATAAAAATGTCCCAATTCTGGCGTTAACGGCCAACGCAATGAAAGGTGACAGGGAGAAGTGCCTGGCGGCCGGCATGACAGATTATGTGAGTAAACCAATTATAAGAGAAGATTTAGAAAGAACCTTACACAAATATGTCTAGGTGTTTGAAACACTCGACTTCCAATATTTAGCTGTAACGACTCGAAATAAAGGCGTTAGCAATAATTTTTATGTATAGAAGGGAATAGCTGAACAATCCCGCTCTGCGCTTGATAGTCTGCAACAATCCAAATCTGCTCGAAAGGGTGCCCTTCAGGAACATGGATTTTGTCTCTTAAGGCGATGATTTCTTCTGATGTCCATGCGGGGTGTGCATTTCGAATGATCAGCCATACGCGTTGGGACTTATAGTGCTTTTGGGCTTTATTCATCAGTATTCTATTCAGAGCGCTAAGCAGACGCTCATGCACGTTGGAACAGTTAGCCTGCTCGCGCAGTGCTTCACGTGTTTTATCCGTCAGGTCACGTTTCAATATCGCCATTGCTTCGGCTTCAGAGCCGTATAGGTGCGCAATTTCCAAATCGAGTCGAAGGCCTTCCAACTCGCAGGATACATCTGGCTTATTTGGTTTGTTGTGCCAAATATGCCGAATTTCTTGACCGTGTAGCCTTTCATAGTGACGCATAAAAAGCTTGGCAGCTTCATGTTCGAGGGCTATCTTCTCGTCGGCACTGCTTGAAAATTGTTGCATAAACTAATACCCGGTTAGGCAGTCTTACTGTGCCTAGATAGAGCGACTTTATGAGAGTAGCTTATAAAGTCTTGGGTAGGACTTCAATGCCCTACCTATAACTTCTAGGGAGTCGATACATTCAGCAATTAGGTAAAAGACAGCCTGCCATATTTAACTGGCTAAGCCGTGAAGCTTATGTTAATTTTCGCGCCCTTTTTATTTGTCCTTCTTCTAGTGGTATTAAAGGTGGTAGTGGAATGATTTCGGGTTTTGACTTTGGAACCTCAAACTGTGCAATAGGTATTCACGATAGTAATTTGAATAGCGTCCGTTTGCTCGAGCTAGAGCAAGGCAAGCGCTTTATGCCGTCGACTTTGTATGCTTTAGACCGGGAACTGATTAGTGAAAGTGTCGGCTTGTCTATTGCCACTGATGAGCTTAAGTCAGACTATATCGACCTGCGCAGTAACCACTTAGCTCGTGCTCAACATGTTCGTCGGGAGCAAGGTTTTGGTTCAGACGAAAGAATAGTCTATGTCGGCCATGAAGCCTTTGAAGAGTATTTACAATGGCCGGGAGAAGGCTACTTTGTAAAGTCCCCGAAGTCTTTTCTGGGTGCCAGCGGACTTCGTCCAGAAGCGGTTTTTCTATTTGAAGATATCGTTACGGCAATGATGCAATCTATTAAAGCGCGTGCGGAACAGACACTTGGCGATACGATATCGCATACTGTAATTGGTCGCCCTGTAAACTTTCAAGGTTTGGACGCCGAGCAGAGTAACCGTCAGGCCTTGGAAATTCTGCAAACCTCAGCAAAACGTGCTGGTTTTAAAGATGTTGAGTTTTTATTTGAGCCTATTGCCGCAGGCCTGAGTTTTGAACGTTCACTCGATGCAGATAAAACGGTTTTAGTTGTCGATATCGGTGGTGGAACGAGCGACTGTGCCATGGTTAGAATGGGGCCTTCTTACCGAGATAAGAGCGATCGATCAAAAGATTTTCTAGGGCATAGCGGTGAGCGAGTAGGGGGGAACGATCTTGATATTCAGCTGGCAGGAAAGCACCTCATGCCACTTCTGGGCATGTTGTCAAAAACCAAAAGCGGTCTTCCTGTTCCCACCCAGCTTTTCTGGGACGCAGTGAGCACTAACGATGTATCGGCTCAGACACGGTTTAATGAACTTAATACAGGCTTGGATATTGAACAGCTACTACGCGATTGTGTTGAGCCAGACTTGATCAAACGCTTTATCTCAATGCGAAATAATCAGCAGCAACATCAGCTTGTTCGCAGCGCAGAGCAATGCAAAATCGCCTTGTCCTCAGCCGATAGGGTTTCAAGCTCACTTGAGTTTATCGAAGATGGGCTGAGTCAAGACGTAAAGCTAGAGCAGTTTGCTGAAGCAATTGACCGACCCTTGATGAAAATGCTGAGCTTGATGGAAGAAGCGATTACACAAGCGCAAACACAACCCGATCTAATTTTTATAACGGGGGGATCGGGTCAGTCCCCTGTTATTCGTAAAGCAATTCACAATAAATTTGGTGAC
>NZ_LWGE01001353.1:0-2015 GCF_001635315.1 Oleiphilus sp. HI0123 | reverse complement strand
GTTGAATACCATGATAAATCGCATTTTCTACTAATGGTTGTAGGGTTAAAGGGGGGATCAATACCTTTTTCTTGGCGTTGTTGAGCTTCCATTCAATCTTTAGCCTGTTTCCTAATCTAAGGGCTTCAATATTCAAGTATCGTCGGCATAGCTCAATTTCTTCACGAACCGGAATCAGAGAAGTTTGGTTGTTTAATGTAGCCCTGAAAATGGTTGATAGATCTATGACTGCATCTTCGGCTTTTTGTGGATCGATTGCGATCAGGCTGGCGATGCTGTTCATGCTATTAAACAGAAAGTGAGGACGAATTCTAGCCTGCAGTGCTTGGATGCGCGCTCGAAGTTCTGCTTGGCGCTGTTCTCGCCATTGGTGTTGCAGGAAGAAATAACGCAGTAAGATGCTCGCGAGCATCGAGCTGATGAGTAAACTCTTTGATAGAAATAGTTCCGGTTTTGTAATGACGCCCGGCAGCAGGAAGTTGATGCCTAGCCAACTGAAAAACAGCGTGATGATGGCATTGCTAGATAAGAAGTAAATGCTGATAAATTTCGGGCTTTTGCCAAATAGAAATTTTCGGGTTGTACAGATTACCGCTGCAAAGCTGAGCGTGAGTGAGTGGCAGTAAATAGATAGCAGGCCTAGTTTATCCCAACTGATTAACTCGTTTGAACTCAAGACCAGACATAAAACCAGCGCTAGAAACTGGGTTAGGATCAGCAGAAACAGAACGGCATTGATTCGACAAAGGTCAGGAATGACAAAATTGGAGTTCTGCTCACTCCCTGAAGCTTGCTTAGAATCATCAGCATGGCTGTTTTTGTTTGGCTGTGATTGCTTGGCGTTTCTATGCATGATAAATGACTGGTTTCTTTACAAGGGATGACTAAGGCGTATTATTCGCTTTTGTGCTACAATGCGCGCCGCAATTTTGACTCCACAAATTTCAGTGTAGATGGGTAATCAAACATGAGCAATGCAAACGACAATAACGGCCAGCTAAATACGCAGAGTGATTCAAGTAAAGAAAAGCCATGGGGAGGACGCTTTACCGAGCCTACCGATGCTTTTGTTGAACAATTTACTGCGTCAGTAGAGTTTGATCAGCGTTTGTATTTCCACGATATCCAGGGCTCTATTGCGCATGCGACGATGCTGGCAAAAGTTGGCGTGCTGACTGAAGAAGAGAAAACGCAAATCATTCAGGGCTTGAAAGAGGTTCAGGCAGAAATCGAGAGTGGCAAATTCCAGTGGTCTGTCAAACTGGAAGATGTACATATGAACGTCGAGGCAGCCTTAACAGAAAAAATTGGTATCACGGGCAAGAAACTCCATACAGGGCGATCTCGAAATGACCAGGTTGCGACAGATATTCGTTTGTATCTACGAGATGAAATCGATGTGATTGCCAGTGAAATTACTCGTCTTCAGGATGGCATGGCAAGGCTTGCTAAGCGTGAGGCTGCAACAATAATGCCGGGCTTTACTCATTTGCAAACAGCTCAGCCAGTCACTTTTGGTCATCATATTCTTGCTTGGAACGAGATGCTTCAACGTGACTATGAGCGTTTGATGGACTGTCGTAAGCGCGTGAATATTATGCCGCTAGGTGCAGCAGCTTTGGCGGGAACGACTTATCCTATTGATCGTAGCATTACGGCCGAGTTATTAGGCTTTGACCGACCTAGTGAGAACTCTCTTGATTCAGTCAGTGATCGTGACTTTGCTATAGAGTTTTGTTCATTTGCCAGCTTGGTTATGATTCACTTATCGCGAGCTTCTGAAGAGTTGATTTTGTGGGCATCGGCTCAGTTTGATTTTATCGACTTGCCGGACCGCTTCTGTACTGGTTCGTCTATCATGCCGCAGAAGAAGAATCCAGATGTGCCAGAGTTGGTACGAGGCAAGTCGGGCCGGGTAACGGGTCATATGATTTCTCTATTGATGTTAATGAAGTCTCAGCCTTTGGCATACAACGAAGATAACCAGGAAGATAAAGAGCCATTATTTGATGTCT
>NZ_LWGE01001352.1:0-1595 GCF_001635315.1 Oleiphilus sp. HI0123 | reverse complement strand
GTGTCGGAGCATGCTAAGTCTCAAGCATACAGTGATGTATTGAAATCAAATGCTGCGCTGAAGTCTAGCGAGCTATAAGCTTCTGATTCCTGATATAAGGCTGATGGCTCTATGAATGACGATATTGCCTTTCGCTTTGGCGGTATTGCTCGCCTGTATGGTTTGCCAACGCTAGAGCGTTTTCAGCATAGTCATATTGCCGTGATTGGTATTGGCGGTGTCGGTTCCTGGGCCGCCGAAGCCTTAGCTCGATCGGGTATTGGTGAAGTTACCCTATTTGATCTGGATGATATTTGCGTTTCGAATATCAACAGGCAAATCCATGCATTGCAAGACACGGTTGGGGCGATGAAGGTGGAGGCTATGGCTGCTCGAATGCAGCAGATTAATCCGCAGATCAAAGTACATGCAAACCACACCTTTATTACGCCTGCAAATGTAGAAACTTTGCTGCACAAAGGCTTTGACTATGTCTTTGATGCGACCGATAGTGTCAAAGCAAAGACTGCCATTATTGCTCATTGTTCGCGACATAAGATTAAGTTGATCTGCTCGGGAGGCGCCGGTGGCCAAGTTGATCCGAGTCAGATTCAAATTGCTGACTTAAATCGTACTATCCAGGACCCATTGCTTGCCAAGATACGCAATAATCTTCGTCGCATGCATGGCTTTTCCCGAAACCCCAAACGCAAATATCGGATTGACTGTGTATATTCGACTGAGCAATTAGTTTACGCACACAGTGATGGCGCAGTATGTCACGAAAAGCCAGCCGAAGGCGGTCCGGTAAAACTGGATTGTGCCTCGGGCTTTGGTGCGGCAACTCACATAACGGCAACATTCGCCTTTATGGCGGTATCTCAAATTCTAAAGAAACTCGCAATCCTGGCAGAATGATCTTTAATTGTAAGACGTCCCTTAAAAGGGTGTTGTAACGAGTTAAAGTGCTTCCCCATAGATGTATGTTGCGGGTGGGCCGATTTCAAAGAAAAGAATCCGTTTCTATGGTTGAGCTGCAGCTTATTTTACTGGCGAGTATTGGTGTTATTTCCCTTATTTGTCAATGGATTGCCTGGCGTTTACGTTTGCCGGCAATTTTATTTCTCTTACTTGCAGGAATTCTTATCGGGCCTGGTTTAGGTATTCTGGAGCCGGATGCCTTGTTTGGTGAAATGCTATTCCCGATTGTATCGCTGGCCGTTGCCGTGATTCTGTTTGAGGGTAGCCTTACTCTTAAATTTCAGGAGCTACGTGAACACGGCAAGATGGTTCGCAACCTTCTAATGTCTGGTGTAGTTGTTACTTGGTCTATCGGAACCATTGCCAGCCGTTATCTAGTTGACCTGTCTTGGCCGGTCGCAACCTTATTTGGTGCAATTGTGGTGGTTAGTGGGCCTACGGTGATCATGCCGTTATTACGATCGGTTCGACCCAATGCCCGAATTACCAATATTCTTAAGTGGGAAGGAATCGTAGTCGATCCGATAGGAGCGCTACTGGCTGTTTTGGTATTTGAATTTATTGTATCCAGCGGTATGAGCAAAAGCCTGGCCTTTGAGCATGTCTTGCAGACTTTTGGTTCGACCTTGGTGTTG
>NZ_LWGE01001351.1:0-2748 GCF_001635315.1 Oleiphilus sp. HI0123 | reverse complement strand
GTCAGGGTGTGCAGCATGTGCTGCGTAACGTTAATTAGTTTGATTAACTGCTGTTTTGAGATTGATAAGCGAAATAGCAGAGTTGTGGTCAGTGGAGGCGCAGGTGAGCGTAGAAAACGAAAATAATTCAAATGAAGAGCATATTGTAGAGGCAGCTCAAGAGGCTGTGGAAGCTGCTCAGGAAGAAGTCGAAACTAGTGGCCCTGAGCAGAATGCTGAGGCAGATGGCAAGGATTGGCAGGCTGAGGCTGAGTCTTTGGCGAAGCAAATTGAAGATCTTAAAGATCAGGCAATTCGTGCCAAAGCTGAAGTGCAGAATGTTCGCCGCAGAGCAGAGCAGGATGTAGAGAAAGCGCATAAATTTGCTTTGGAAAAATTTGCCAAAGAATTATTGCCTGTCATCGACGGCTTAGAGAAAGCGGTAGAGGCGGAAGTTGCAGCGGGTAATGAAATGACGACCTTGCGCGAAGGTGTAGAAATGACGCTTTCGATGTTTTTGAGTGGCGTGCAGAAGTTTAATCTGGAGCAGGTTGACCCGGTTGGTCACCCATTTGATCCAACGTTGCACGAGGCGATGTCAATGGTTCCTGCGCCGGATGCAGAGCCAAATACAGTGATTGCAGCAATGCAGAAAGGTTATACCTTGAATGGTCGTTTGGTCAGACCGGCAATGGTTGTTGTATCCAAATAAACGCACAAAAAAAGTACAAAATAATGGTTTAAAGCTTGAAAATGGAAATTTCGGCCAAATATAAGCGTTAACCCAAAAATATAGGCGCTAAGGCTTAAGATGAAAAAAGCCATTAAGCCTTACCAACAGAATTTAGAAATTAGAGAACGGGAGTAAATCAATGGGCAAAATAATCGGAATTGACTTAGGTACAACTAACTCATGTATTTCATTGCTAGATGGCGAAAAGCCAAAAGTTATTGAAAATGCAGAAGGCGATCGTACCACACCTTCAATCATTGCATTCACTGACGATAACGAAATCTTGGTTGGTCAGCCAGCTAAGCGTCAGGCAGTAACGAACCCGACTAATACTTTGTTTGCGATCAAGCGTTTAATTGGTCGTCGTTTTGAAGATGAAGTTGTACAGAAAGACATCTCAATGGTGCCTTACACCATTTCTAAAGCTGACAATGGTGATGCGTGGGTAGAAGTTAAGGGCGATAAGAAAGCGCCACCTCAGATCTCTGCAGAAATCTTGAAGAAGATGAAGAAAACGGCTGAAGACTTTCTAGGCGAGTCAGTAACTGAAGCGGTAATTACAGTTCCTGCTTACTTTAACGATTCTCAGCGTCAGGCAACTAAGGATGCCGGTAAAATTGCTGGTCTAGATGTTAAGCGTATTATCAACGAGCCAACTGCAGCAGCACTAGCGTTCGGTTTAGATAAGAGCAAAGGCGATTCAACAATTGCTGTTTATGACTTGGGTGGTGGTACTTTTGATATTTCTATCATCGAAATTGCTGACGTTGATGGCGAGAAGCAGTTTGAAGTATTAGCGACTAACGGTGACACCTTCTTGGGTGGTGAAGATTTCGATATGACGCTAATCGATTACTTGGCTGATGAGTTCAAGAAAGATAGCGGTATCGACCTTAAAGGTGATCCTCTAGCGATGCAGCGTTTGAAAGAAGCGGCTGAAAAAGCAAAAGTTGAGCTTTCAAGTGCGCAACAGACAGATGTAAACCTTCCTTATATTACGGCTGATGCGTCAGGTCCTAAGCACCTTAACGTGAAAATGACGCGTTCGAAGCTAGAGTCGCTAGTTGAAGATTTGGTTGAACGTAGTTTAGCGCCTTGTAAGACTGCATTGAATGATGCAGGTCTTAGCGCTTCAGAAATTGACGACGTTATCTTGGTTGGTGGTCAGTCTCGTATGCCTTTGGTTCAGAAGAAGGTTGAAGAGTTCTTCGGCAGAGAGCCACGTAAAGACGTTAACCCAGACGAAGCGGTAGCAATGGGTGCAGCGATCCAGGCTGCGGTATTGGCTGGTGACGTAACAGACGTACTGCTACTAGACGTTACGCCATTAACTTTGGGTATCGAAACAATGGGTGGCGTAGCCACAGCATTGATCGAGAAGAACACGACTATCCCAAGTAAGAAGTCCCAGATCTTCTCAACGGCTGAAGATAACCAGTCTGCTGTAACGATTCACGTTGTACAGGGTGAGCGTAAGCAAGCGGCTCAGAACAAATCTTTGGGACGTTTCGACTTGTCAGATATTCCTGCGGGCCCTCGTGGTATGCCTCAGATCGAAGTGACTTTTGACATCGATGCAAACGGTATCTTGAACGTATCGGCGAAAGACAAGGCGACAGGTAAAGAGCAGTCTATCGTGATTAAAGCTTCTTCTGGTCTATCTGATGATGAAGTCGAGCAAATGGTAAATGATGCAGAAGCAAATGCTGATGCCGATCGCCAGTTCGAAGAGCTAGTGACTGCGCGTAACCAAGGTGATGCGATTGTTCATGCGACTAAGAAGACTCTAGAAGAAGCTGGTGATAAGGCGACTGAAGAAGAGAAAACTGCGATTGAAGCTGCGATTACTGACCTTGAAGAAGCGCTTAAGGGTGATGATAAGGCAGATATCGAAGCGAAGACTCAGGCATTGACTGAAGCTTCATCAGGTTTGGCTCAAAAGATGTATGCTGAGCAAGCAGCAGCGGGCGCAGGCCCAGAAGCAGCAGCGCAAGGCGGTGCAGCAGAAGAGCCAGCTGGCGCAGCGGACGACAATG
>NZ_LWGE01001350.1:0-3990 GCF_001635315.1 Oleiphilus sp. HI0123 | reverse complement strand
CCCTGGACAAGTTGATGTTTATCACTTGATCCCAAAAGTGCTCTGGCATGTTAGCAATAGTCTTGTCGCGAGTAATGCCAGCGTTATGAACAATGATATCTATTACGCCGAGTTGCGCACCAATAGTATTGCATATAGAGTCGACCGAGCTTTCTGCGCTTAAATCCAATGCAACACTGTGTCCAGAAATCTCTTTAGCGAGAGCTTGTGTAGCACTTTCATTGGCAGGTATATCCAGGCAGACGACTGTTGCACCATCGCGCGCTAATGTTTTTGCGGTGTGATAGCCAATCCCCTGAGCAGCTCCAGTTACAAGAGCAGTTTTGCCGAGTAGTGGCTTAGCCTGGTCTGTTCTTTTCTGCTTGGTTGCTTTGTTGCAAAGCTGAATAGATTGTCCGCTTATGTAGGCTGACTTGGGCGAAAGGAAAAACCTGAGAGAGCTGTCTAGATATTTCTGAGCGCCTTTTTCCAGGTAAATAACATTGCTGGTGATCCCTTTTTTACCACACTCTTTAGCTAGCGATTTTGCAAACCCTATTAAGGAGCCTTGCAAAGAAGCGCTTTCCGGTGATTCAAGTTGCGAAGGTGATTGCCCAATAATGACAAAGCGTCCATTAATACTAATTTTCTTAACGGAACGAGTAAAGACGCTGTACAATTGCTTCAGTTCTTGGCTTGTTTTTATTCCCGTCGCATCAAAAACTAAAGCTTTAAACTTGTGATCTTCAAGGTTGTCGATCTGAATTTCTGTACATTTAGCTTTATAACTCGTAGGTGCGGCCGATAAGTTTAGTGTCTCGGTATTAGAGCGTGCACTAAACAGGGTAATGTTGTCGGAGTCGAGAGCCTTAAATACACTATTAGTCGCAAAATTATGCTTAGTCGCGGCAAGCAGGATTTTACCGCTAATATTATATAAGCTTTCGTGTTCGCTACGAGCAAGATTAAGAGGTTTAGGCAAGTTCAAAGCTTGGATGATTGGCTGTGTATACTGAGAGTTCGCAAGCTTTAGATATAGATCACTCATGTCGACTTTTTACCCTTTAAAAAATAACAATAGAGCCTCGTGCGCGGCATGCGCTAGTGTAACGCAAACTATTATAATATCTTACAAAAAATCTATTTTTCTTGAGATAACGTTTTATGACGACACATGACAATTCCTTGAATAACGCTGACCAATATGCGCAGCAGTGGATAAATGATCTGCGCAAGCGCAATAGCCTGCTTAACGGTACGTGGATAGTCACTCTTATCATGGCCTTGGCTTTCGGGCTCTCAGCATTTTATTTTTATCACCAGGGTCAAACTGCACTCCTGGACAGCGTCTTATCTAAGCAAGAAATAGGTAAGCTCGAACTTCAGCTTAAAAATCAGCAAGCCAAAATGTCTACGTCTGGACAATCTCTTGCTGAAACCAAAGCTGAGCACGAGCGTTTGACAAGAGAAAACCAGGCTCAGCAGGAAAAAATACAGGAGTCGGAGGGTGCGCTTGCGGTCAATCAGGATATTATCGACAACCTGAACTCACAACTCGCTTTGCTTAAAGAGGAAAACGAGGCCCTAGCAGCATCCTTGAGTCAGGTTAGGGCGTCTTTGTTGAGTGGCGCAAGCAATAGCGAAGTGCTGGCCGGAGAAAATTCAAGATTAAGCGATGAAATCAAGGTATTAAATAAGAAGTTAAAAGATAGAAAAGGCGCTTATCTTGCGGTTGTAAAACGTCAAAAAGAGACACGCTCAGAGATTGATTATCTTGCATCGAACAACGATAAACTCAATCAGGAGCTAGAGTCTAAGGAGCAGCGGATTACTTCGCTACAAACACAGATTTCACAGTTAAGCGCTTCGAAGACATCTTTGACGGAAGAACTTACCACTGTTAAAAGCGACTATAGCTTACTCGAAGATAAACTTGCTAGCCTTATGGCGCCGATAGGTCCAGCTAGTAACCCTACTACTTCTAAACCAGCGTTAAGCAATACGCTAAGCGCGCCAAGCAATAGCGCCCAAGGTGCAAACACTACGGAAAGTGGCTTCGATGGCTTGGAAGAAATTAAGATACAGAAGCCGCGTGTACTTATGCCAATTCCTTCTACTAGCGCCCCCGCCAAAGTTAAGGCCACTGAAAAAGCTGAAGCTTCTACCTTTGACTATGACAAAATAGCTATTCCATGAAGAGACTGTGTATTAGGGGAAAGTAAAAAACATGGATAGTTACAGAGGGGCGCATTTCCTTGCTGGCTCAGGACCAAGTTTTGTAACGGTTGCGAAAAGTTTATATCGTCGTCGATACCCTAATGTTGTAGTGCAAGGTGACTCCTGGTTTGATTACCCTGGCAGGCAGAAACATTTTTTCTACGGACCGAATAATTTACATCAGGCCCTGATGCAGATTATTCCTACTGGCGCAAACTGGTGGGATAGTAGCGTCTCAATGGCTACGGCAAAGCAGGTTTCGCGTGAATCCAGTGTATTTCGCTATGCTAAATACAATCGAGTTAGACTCGATGTATATTGTCTAAGTATGGGTGGGAATGATTTATTCGCTGGCTTAAAGTTTATCCTTAAAGATTATGATGATAAAAATCAATCGCCTTCAGAGTGCTTTAATTCAGGGAAAGAGCGCTTACTTCAAAACATCAGAGATGATTATCATAAGGTATTGAAAGACCGAGACCGATATCTACCTAGCGTGCCTGTCCTTGCGCATTGTTATGCGTCGCCAGATCAACGCCAGCGAGGCTTCAAGTTGGCATTCCTAAAGGCCGGGCCTTGGATAAAAACAGCATTTGATGCGAAAGCTTATCCACCTATGCTTACTTCTAACATAGATAACTGTATAAGGAGACGGGCGATTCGCTATCTGCATGCGCAGCTTTCTGAAACAATTATAGGCGCAATGGGGCAATATCAGAATACGCTAAGTTATGATGCTTTTGGTCGGGGAGTAGACTTGTCAGCAGCAAAATATTGGGATGATGAAATTCATTTAAGCCCGAAAGGGTGGATTATGTACGCGAAAGATATGCAAGAGTATATGATCGAAAATGGTCTAGATATTAGAGCGTTGAAGAGGAGGTGAAGAGCTAAGCGGATAGTTATAGCTTAGCTCTTCAGATAGAGCGCTAGCTCAAGTTAGCAGCAAGAAGAGCCGCCGTCACCTGTTTCGAATATAGGGTCACCATCGAAGGGTAAGCTAGATCCACAGCCTTCAAAAATGCCGTAATGAGTGTTCCAGTCACCAATAAACTCGAAGTACTTTTTAAATCGTGTTTCATTCAGCATGCGCCAGGTATTGCCGCAAACAGGGAAAATCCTACCTTTTTCGATGATATGGTGCTTATCAAGAACGAAAGCGTGTTCAAAGTGCTCGATACCGCCTTTGTAAATAACAGCCTGGCCATAATCTTCACAGTGCGGTTCAAGGTCTTTTATTTTAAATAAACGGTAGGTTGCCGAATAAAAACCGATATGGCCGACTTTTTCTTGCACCGATTCATTTTCAATAGTGATGACATCGTCTTCTACAAGCCTCGGGTCCAAAAAACCGACTTTTTTAGCTAGGTTTTCAAAATCGTTCCAGTAAAGTGCGCCGCTCAAACACTCGCCGTATAGGACTGGGTCCTCAACAAGGTGTTGGGGAACTCTCCGGTCTGAATAGACGTCAGAGAAGTAAAGCTCACCTCCTGGTTTTAGTACTCGATAGGCTTCTCGCAATACGGCTTCCTTGTCTGGTGAAAGGTTGATAACGCAATTTGATACGATGATATCAAAACTGTTTTCTTCAAGGCCAAGTTCGTTTAAACGTTCGATATAACCCAGCTTGAATTCTGTATTCTTGCTTGCGTAGCCGAATTTCTCGGCATGGTAAGATTCGTGCTCAAGTGCAATGGTAAGCTGCTCTTCTGTCATGTCGATACCTAAGACACGGCCTTGTTCGCCAACCCATTGGGATAGAACGTAGCAATCTCTGCCAGACCCGCTGCCAAG
>NZ_LWGE01001349.1:0-3599 GCF_001635315.1 Oleiphilus sp. HI0123 | reverse complement strand
TTTCCTCGAAGCTTGTTGGTTCGTAGTTGCTGTTCTTTTTCGTCAAAATATGCGCTTGTGAGCCTGACTCGCTATTGTAGGAGTTGAAGTGGAATGTATCGTCATTGATGTAAATCGAAATTTCTTCGGACTCATCTATATTGCTCTCGTTTCCTGTCTCATAAATGACAGTTAGCAAGTCATCTTTTCCAGTCTCTTCGGTAAGTAGTAGCAACTCGTTTGCGCTGTTTAGTCGATAAGTTAGCGAAACATCTTCCGTACTCTTGCTATTACTATAAATAAGCTCAAACCGATCACTTTCGTATAGATAAAGGTCGTTTTCAACCTGGATTACAAAGTTACTTTGCTGAACTGGCTGGCTGGTATTAAGGGTAAGGTTTGTATAACCGTTGAGCGTTAATGTTGGCGTATCAAATATAGCGTTAATGCGTGCTTGTATAGGAGTTGAGCTACTTGTTGGGTCATCGACAGTAAATAGATATGAAGTTGGTATAACAAATAAGTTAGATCCTTGCTGGGCCAATATCTTGTTATTTGATACTTGAGTAAAAGTAAGGGGTTCTGTGAAAGGGAGTTGTGTACTCCATTCTATTGTTTGTATTTCGTTAAAACGGTCTATTTCTGCATAGTTAAAAGATAGTTCGGAAGAGTTGTTGTTATAGCTAAGGTAGCCATAGTTTCCTTGCCATACTGATGAAATTACTTTTGCTGAATCGTAGTCAATAACTAACTCGGGATCTTGTTTTCCCTCAGAAACGACGCTGTGTTCAAAGATTGTGAAGATGTTCTCATCAATCAGAGTAGAAAAATCAATTTTTTCATAGAAAATATCGCCATCACAAGCGGTTGAAGCCGAAACATGAAGGATGATTTCAGGAAGGTGTTTAGTGCTGACATTGGACTCTTTTCGGTCTTGAAAAGCGTGGGTTGTAGGCATTCTAATAGCTGAGATACCACAAATATGGCTACTTAGATTTGCTAATACATAATGTTTGTTATTGTTGGCTTTGTCGAGATCGAAGAGGTTTATAACGCTTTCTTCTTGCGAGTTTCTCGTTACATAGGCTATGTATTCGAAACCTTGTTTTTCTTCATCTATGTCGAAAGCTAGTGCGGTCTGAAAGTCGTTAGTTGCTTCAGCAAAATCGGCGAGCTTGTAGGTTATAAGGTTGTCATTCTTGATAGTGTAGTAGCTGATAGTGTTATCAACAGTATTAATATAGGCGTTATAGGTATTCACCTCAGGTGGATCCACAGGCGTCTTATGGTCGGTGGTACATGCCGTCAAAAAGAAAATGCCTAGTGGCAGTGTTAGCGATCCTAGCAAAGAGTGAAGGTTAGGCAATAAAGCTCTCATTAGCGAATGCATCCTGATTATGTAATGATGATTTTATTAGGGCATGTAAATACAATTAACCACTGAGTATATCTGTCTTACATAGTGAAAAAAAATCTAACAAAAATGAATGGGATAAGGTTCACACTATTAAGGTCGCTCAGGTTCAATTTGACCGTCACTGGGCTCGTTGAATTGATTTAGTATTCCCTTAAATTGCATTTATCAAAGTAAACAGAGTTAGCCATAAGTGTAAGTCAGGCTTCCATCTAAGCTGTAAATATCTAATAATTCAAATCTATTCCTACTCAAAAAATAATAATAGGAGACAGTTATGTGCCGGTGTTTGGTGACAGGAGCAACAGGTTTTATTGGGAAACTTTTGGTAGAAGGTCTTCTTAAGCAAGGGCATGATTTGCTTGTGTTGGTGAGGAATCCTGATACTGAAAAATGCAGCGAACTTATTTCTAAGTGGCGAGCTTTATCCTTAGTGCTAGACAATGGTTCTTCGTTGGATGTTTGGTGTGGCGATTTAAATAGCCAGTTTATGGGGCTCGATAAGACTTTATATAGTTTTTCAGATTTTGATCATGTTTTTCACCTTGCAGCAGTGTACGATCTGGGGGCGCCTGAAAAACTCGTTATGGAAACGAATGTCCAAGGTACGGAGCGTTTGTTTAGCACGCTGGTTTCTTCAGGTTTTGCTGGTCGAGTTCATATGCTCAGCTCGATGGCTGTGGCAGGAGACTTTCAGGGCACCTTTTCCGAGGATATGTTCGATGAAGGTCAGGAGCATTCGCATACCTATCATTTGAGTAAATTTCAGTCCGAGGCTTGTGCCCGTCGTTTTAGGGATGAGCATAATATGGACTTAAGGATTTATCGGCCTTCTGCAGTAGTAGGCGACTCAACAAGCGGTGAGATTGATAAAATCGATGGGCCATACTATATGTGCCTGTTAGTAAGTTTTTTAAAGCGATATTTACCTTCATGGGTGCCAATCCTTGTTCCTAAGTTAAAGGCAAATCTCGATGTTGTACCTCGGGACTACCTTGTTGAAGCTATATTGCTCTTGAGTCAGTCTGAGGACTTGGGGGGGCAAACTTGTTTTCACCTGACCGGCACGCAGTCACTACCTTTACATAAAGCTTTTACGCAAATTCTTCGTGCAGCAGATGGTCCAAAAGTTGGCTTTTCTTTGCCTGTAAGGTCTTCAGGTATACAAGGTGGCGTGTTTAAGCAACTAGGTATGCTAAAGCAATTGAAGGCAGTTCAGATCGCTCTCGATGGACTTTTCGAAAAGCTAGGTATTCCTTCGTCAGTCTTTTCAGCACTAATGCCAGGCCTGAAATTTAGTGCAGATTCAACACAGAAACTTTTAGTTAAACAGGGCTTGCGAGCCCCAGCATTTGAAGATTATGTCGATCTGTTATGGGACTACTACAATCGCTATTTGGACCCTGCTAAGAACAGAGAGAACTTGGCTGAACTCGCCCTTAAAAATAAAACTGTTTTAATTACAGGCGGCTCAAGTGGAATTGGCTATGCGAGCGCCAAACGGGCTCTGAGTTATGGTGCTCGAGTTATTCTGGTTGCCCGGCATCAAGATAAACTAAATGAGTGTAAAGAGGCATTAATTGCCAGCGGTGTAGACCCAGAACGAATCGACATCTATACGTGTGATTTATCCCATTTTGATGAGTGTGACGCGCTTGTTACCTATATAGNGGATAAGTACGTTTCACTTGATGTTTTGTTTAGTAATGCTGGACGCTCAATTCGTCGTTCTCTTTCTCGCTCTGAAGGGCGTTTCCATGATTTGGAGCGAACGATGCAGTTAAATTATTTTGGGGCTTCGCGCTTGATTTTGGGGCTTCTTCCTTCCATGGTCAAAAATGGTGGAGGGCATATTCTTCATTCTTCTTCAATGGGTACTATGGCTGTCACGCCACGTTTTGGGCCTTATATGGCAAGCAAATCTGCTATGGATGCGTTGTGTGACTCACTGGCTGCAGAGTTTGCTAACCGGGATATAAGTGTCACCTCGATAAAATTCCCCTTGGTTAAGACCGAAATGGTTGCGCCAACGAAAGAATATAAAAATGCCGACCTGGTAAGCGCCGAGGATGCGGCACAAATGTTTATTGATGCGGTGATAGATAAGCCCAGAAAGCAACTTACCGGAATGGGCCTGTTTTTGGGGGCTATATCTTTATATGCGCCAGAATTAGTAACCCAGATCTATAACTACCTTTATCAAATA
>NZ_LWGE01001348.1:0-4510 GCF_001635315.1 Oleiphilus sp. HI0123 | reverse complement strand
TCAATAAAGTGTGCAATTAGAGTTTACGAACAAGCTTACACTCTAACACTTTAAACTGAACACTTGAAATCATAAATTACTCGAGAATTACTACAGCCATGTACTTACATCATGCACTTTCACCGATAAAACTATTTGATGCAAAAAACCATCAACACGGACAGCAGCCAAACGTAAGTGCTATTGCCCCTCAAAGGCTAGTGCGCATTACCAGTATCTTAAGTTCTAATCTGAAAACCGGCCATGCGACTAAAGCTCCGATCTTACTGAATATATCCAGAGATAATAATCACAACATCTTTGCAATACAGCACCAAGACCTAAGGCAGATTCAATTTTCATTAAGTACAGTGATACGTAATATCTTCTTACATACCACTAGTCACATATTTATTTAAACCGAAGTTCACTCTAAATGTAGCGGTCTTTCAAGAAGGCAAGCTTTAATCATTCTGTAGTCATTACTGTCGGGCAAACTTTCACAGTATTTCTTGAGCCACAAACCAAAATATGGGGAAGCGTGTTCTCGGGCTCTGATGTAATCATCAAAGCTTCTGATATTATCAAAATCAATTCCTGCCAATTCGAACAACCCACTAAGCTGCTCCTTACCTTGCGCTGTAAAATAAAATTTGCCCCTCTCGTCAATAACAAACAATCCATTACCATTTTTAGCTTCCATCAATTTCGCTCCCAGTGATTCGCTGTTTGAGTTTCTTTGACAAGTGCTTTAACTTGTTGTTATCCGTATCTAAAGAGCCTCTTTGTTATAAACCGTATAGGCACAAAACTGCCCGTTGCCGCTAACCAACTCGTTAAGCACAACCTCCTCCAGAAATTGATCTAGAGTAAAATTCTCTTGCTCTCCGTCGATAGAAAGCCTTTCATCAAGCAACAATGAAATAAATATTTTCTTCTGAATAAGTGAATTAGCGAAATCTAAAGTCAGAATATTATTATTTAATCCGTTCTCAGGATTCAAGTTGCTACCAATCAGTTCTGCTCCAACACCGCTGTCCAGCTCCCAAAGCGAAGCAAAACGTGCTTTGTTCTTATTTGAGATTTTAACTCTTACGTTCTGTTCGTGCCTTGCTGCTTTCACGGAATTAGCGCCCAACAAGAATTCAAACCGATCTTCCTGCTCACATCCTGCCCAGCGCACTTGATTAATAAAGTCCTTAGTGGTCAACCACATTGTTTGAGAATCTTTCACTATGGCCCATATACGATTCCCTGAGTCAAACCTTAACCTTAACTTTCCACTCCTTATATTTCTTAGCAATACAGAGAACGGAATTAGCTTTCTTTGATCAATTAATAGCTCCTCAGAATGTTTTAAATCCAACGACAGCAAATCCATTCGATCAATCAGAGGTCTTGCGTCATAACGTATTCTCACAACCTGGAACCCACTGCATTTATCAACAGAAATGATTGGTGTGTAACCAATCTCTGACCGACTTCTGACACTGTTTTTACAGCTCTGGATACTATTTTCTTGAAAATTAGAGCTATCGATATCAAAGCACTTGGAACTTACCTTTGTGTTGAGACCATAGCTAAGATTAATTGACGCCTCCTCAAATGCATCTTTCTGTGTAGCCCCTATTCCTGACACCTCGTATAGTCCAGGTTCTATTATGTTAATGAGACCAACGCCTTTTTGTAGACAAGACCCTGCTTGCACAAAATAACCATTCAAAGCCAACGCCATTATCACTACAACATATCGAACAATTTTCATTATCATTGGATCTCCTTATCTCAGTAACGGTACCTAACAAGCTCAACATCGCCTTCACTAAAAATCGAAGGTGCTTGGTTTCTTCCAAGTACCGCGGATACAACCGATACCTTCCTGTCTACATAACTGTAGAGTTCATCAGTCGTAACCTTTTTGTCGCCATCGTTGTCAGCTTTTCCCGTTAAGCCCTTAGCTAAAAAGTTTGAAAATAGACCATTGCCAACATAGTCATACCAAGTTGCTACTCCTTCCGACTGTGTCGCGGAAAATACTGTGATCGCACTATTTTTCGTAGGTACAGATATTAAGGGTCGCCTCAATACACTCGCACTTACGTTTGGATATAAGGTTCCGTCGTGAGCATTTCCACTAAAACATGCGTCTAGGAACACTACGATATTTTCAGCATCAATTAATGAAAGCTGGCGATAAAACTCGTCAAGATGATAGCCAGATACATCAATTGAATCGGGTGTCGCGTCGCTAGGCATTAAGTAAGCAGCCCACTTATCATTAATTGCAGGCACACCATGCCCAGAATAGAAAACGAACACTGTATTGGCCTTTCCCTCACTCAACCCGTTAACTGAACGCTGGAATTTGCCAGGCTTGCCATTCGCGCCAATTATGGTTTTGAACTCACCTAAGGAAACATCATGGTATTGAGCGATATTTCGACTTGGAATCCCCATGTTCTTTTCAAACACGTCAGCCATCAATTTTGCATCTTTCAACGCATATCTAACGGGTAGCCCCGGCATTTTAGAATAGTTTCTGTTACCTATAACGAGCGCATAATTGTCAGTATGTTCTATCCTATTCTTGCTTATCCTTGCCGGTCTTTTATCCTCCTCAGCTAAACCGATGTTAGAAACTGCATATTGTTTGACATTTCCTGAATGGTGATATCTAAAACCTTCCTCGATATGCAAGGAATAATTTGCGATCCGTTTTATCGAATGTTTCGCGTCATCGATACCCAGGTCTTTTATATGTATACTGAATTCCGGTTTAGTATTCTTATCCAGCTCCAAGTCACCTCTTAAGAATAAAGTGAGTGGAAGCCGTTCTCCTGGAGCTAACAAGGCTATCCTTTCAGGCCACTGTTCATCGACTAGACGTATACCTTTCGTTTCTAGTTCGGTATGTATTGCAATATTACGTGCTGGCGTGCTGCCAATATTTTCGGCAATCAATTCATACTTACTTGTGCGCCCAGGCTTTAGTGATTCAAACGTTCTCCGTGTTGTAATTCTTATTCTGGGTTCTTCCCACTCGTGGATTTGGTAACTCGATTTAGCTATATCGGCGCCAAAGCCATCCATTTCTTCAGCTTTTACAACAATATCTAACTCATCGTCATCGTATTCTCGAGGCAATAAAATAGTTTGCGAATGTATCCGTTCACTGTTTGGAGGGATCTCACCGATAAAAGATTTGAAAAGTAGACTTGGCATTGAACTACGTCCATCAATGATAAGCTTTACGTTTTCAGCTAGTCCCTCTCCTTCATTTCTAATGAGCACTTGTATCTCAAGAGTCTCATCTTCGTAATAAATTCCGTCTGAGTCTGAATCAACTAATCTTGGTTCTACTACAAGGCGAGGCGGGTTATCGTTTTTCAGCGTTGCTCTTAACCTCTCTGATCGCTCCCGAGCTTTTTCCTTTACTTTTCTCAGTAACTTGTTTGGTCGATAATCAACGTCATCACCATCATAATACCTAACTGGTTTTAAGCCTCTACCAAATGAAG
This sequence comes from Oleiphilus sp. HI0123, assembly GCF_001635315.1. Lineage (NCBI taxonomy): Bacteria > Pseudomonadati > Pseudomonadota > Gammaproteobacteria > Oceanospirillales > Oleiphilaceae > Oleiphilus > Oleiphilus sp. HI0123. The sequence continues at coordinate 1,013 of NZ_LWGE01001348.1, read as the reverse complement.
CAAATCGGTATTTTGCTTGCTTATTGATAGTGATACGACCATCACCAGGGACTAAATTAATCGCGTTTTCTGCTAGCCTTTTAGATTCATTAAGGTCTCCCTCCTCTAAAGCTCTTTCAGCGTCAGTAAAAAGCTCAAATGCTGTGTCATTCTTTGCAGCAAAAGTACTCAAGCTAATAGCAAACAACACAACAAAAACTACAGACGTTTTAACCATATTCATCTTTCTATACCTTCTCTAAAACAACCTTAAAACTCGATTCCAATTTCTAGCATTCCTATCTTGAATTTGTTCTCGCTAGCCCCAAAAAACTGTTGCGCAGCGAAATCAACTGAAAAGCCACCTCTAACAAAACCTAGACCAACCGAAGCTCGCTGTTCATCCGCTAAATCAGAATAATTTCCAGTTTGATCTGTTATGCCAGCTCTTATCGCAAAAGTGTTCGAAGAAGTGGCACCACCGATTAGTAGTTCAGCACCGAGCTTTTTCTTTGTAAGTTCGATATCTAAAGAGTCGCTAGTTTGAAACAATAAATCCGACATCCCGCTGTACTTAAGTTTTTCGAAATCTGCGTTAAGATTGAGTTGGAAACTTACTTCGCTAAAGATCCAACCAAGACTCATCTTCGAACCAACTGATACTGATTCCGGGTATGCTGTAATCTCTCGGTTTCTTAGGGGATGATTAAAATCGTTTTCGAATGGGGTATGAGTCGACTCAAAATGGTAAGCTGCGCCTACATCCCACGCTAAATATCCAGAACTTGATGTGAAGTCGATTGGTTTATCAAGTAATCTATAGTTTGCCCCTAACTGTAATCCATACCCCGACGTCTCTTGCCTTACCTTATCGCTCACATCTTTTTCTTTTACCGATATGATTTTTAATGTGCCGCCTATTTTTGCGCTGTCTGACGGTGCATAAGCGACGTTTGCGCTGATATCATAACTCTGTAGAATCGCCGCTTCTTCAGTTCCTTGACTGGGCTCTTTAAAAGACACTCTTATGTTGT